>NZ_JBMDJQ010000079.1:0-1800 GCF_057809275.1 Pseudomonas sp. FG36 | reverse complement strand
TGTGGTTCGTCGCGAACTTTCGGTTCGTTTCGTCTTCACCACCGCAATCTGCGCTAGCAAATTGCTTGGGTGTTATATGGTCAAGCCTCACGGGCAATTAGTATTGGTTAGCTCAACGCCTCACAGCGCTTACACACCCAACCTATCAACGTCGTAGTCTTCGACGGCCCTTCAGGGAGCTCAAGGCTCCAGTGAGATCTCATCTTGAGGCAAGTTTCCCGCTTAGATGCTTTCAGCGGTTATCTCTTCCGAACATAGCTACCCGGCAATGCCACTGGCGTGACAACCGGAACACCAGAGGTTCGTCCACTCCGGTCCTCTCGTACTAGGAGCAGCCCCTCTCAAATCTCAAACGTCCACGGCAGATAGGGACCGAACTGTCTCACGACGTTCTAAACCCAGCTCGCGTACCACTTTAAATGGCGAACAGCCATACCCTTGGGACCGGCTTCAGCCCCAGGATGTGATGAGCCGACATCGAGGTGCCAAACACCGCCGTCGATATGAACTCTTGGGCGGTATCAGCCTGTTATCCCCGGAGTACCTTTTATCCGTTGAGCGATGGCCCTTCCATACAGAACCACCGGATCACTAAGACCTACTTTCGTACCTGCTCGACGTGTGTGTCTCGCAGTCAAGCGCGCTTTTGCCTTTATACTCTACGACCGATTTCCGACCGGTCTGAGCGCACCTTCGTACTCCTCCGTTACTCTTTGGGAGGAGACCGCCCCAGTCAAACTACCCACCATACACTGTCCTCGATCCGGATAACGGACCTGAGTTAGAACCTCAAGGTTGCCAGGGTGGTATTTCAAGGATGGCTCCATGAGAACTGGCGTCCCCACTTCAAAGCCTCCCACCTATCCTACACAAGCAAGCTCAAAGTCCAGTGCAAAGCTATAGTAAAGGTTCACGGGGTCTTTCCGTCTAGCCGCGGATACACTGCATCTTCACAGCGATTTCAATTTCACTGAGTCTCGGGTGGAGACAGCGCCGCCATCGTTACGCCATTCGTGCAGGTCGGAACTTACCCGACAAGGAATTTCGCTACCTTAGGACCGTTATAGTTACGGCCGCCGTTTACCGGGGCTTCGATCAAGAGCTTCGCTTGCGCTAACCCCATCAATTAACCTTCCGGCACCGGGCAGGCGTCACACCCTATACGTCCACTTTCGTGTTTGCAGAGTGCTGTGTTTTTAATAAACAGTCGCAGCGGCCTGGTATCTTCGACCGGCGTGGGCTTACGCAGCAAGTGCTTCACCCTCACCGGCGCACCTTCTCCCGAAGTTACGGTGCCATTTTGCCTAGTTCCTTCACCCGAGTTCTCTCAAGCGCCTTGGTATTCTCTACCTAACCACCTGTGTCGGTTTGGGGTACGGTTCCCAGTTATCTGAAGCTTAGGAGCTTTTCTTGGAAGCATGGCATCAACCACTTCGCGCTCTAATGAGCACTCGTCATCAGCTCTCGGCCTTGAGATCCCGGATTTGCCTAAGATCTCAGCCTACCACCTTAAACTTGGACAACCAACGCCAAGCTGGCCTAGCCTTCTCCGTCCCTCCATCGCAATAACTGGAAGTACAGGAATATTAACCTGTTTTCCATCGACTACGCTTTTCAGCCTCGCCTTAGGGACCGACTAACCCTGCGTCGATTAACGTTGCGCAGGAAACCTTGGTCTTTCGGCGTGCGAGTTTTTCACTCGCATTGTCGTTACTCATGTCAGCATTCGCACTTCTGATACCTCCAGCAAGCTTCTCAACTCACCTTCACAGGCTTACAGAACGCTCCTCTACCGCATCA
>NZ_JBMDJQ010000078.1:0-2407 GCF_057809275.1 Pseudomonas sp. FG36 | reverse complement strand
AGACTGTTACCTATGTGCGTGAACTGATTTGTAACCCATGTGGGTGAGTCATACCGCGAGCATTTTTTGGTTCCTTTTTGATGCTTCAAAAAGGGACCCGCCGTAAGGGCGGAAAGGTGACTAAGCGTCGACATCACAAATGAATGCGCCTACATCCCTCGAAACCAGCCCCAACGATCCATCAAGCAACAACCGGCCGATACTCCCGGCACCGCTCCCGCAGTATCTGCGCCAGCAAGCACACCTCGGGACTGTGCCGGTACTCCTCGGGGTACCCCATGTACATCGGCACCTCCCGCTCCCGCTGATGCTGCAGGTTGACCCGCACCAACCGCCCTTGCGCCAACCCCTGCTGCACCCGATGCTCCGGCAACCAGGCAAAGCCCATCCCCCGCTCGACGAAGCTCTCGGCCGCCGCCAGGCTGCTCACCGTCCAGCGCTGCGAGGTCCCCAGCCAGCCGCTGTTCTGCGAATTGCGCGTGCCAGAATCGCGGATCACCACCTGCCGGTGGTTCTTCATGTCGTCCAGGCTCAACTCGCCCTGCGCCTCGCTGAGCGGATGGCTGGCTCCCACCACGCAGATCAACGAGACATTCAACAAGAACTCCTGCAGATACCCCGAGGGCAGGCTGCTGGCGATGCCCAGCTCGACCTTGCCGTCCTCCAGCAACTCGCGAGCCCCGGACAACGCCGTCTCGTACAAGCGGATACGGTGATCCTTGTACTCCAGGGCAAACTCCTGCAATGCCTGTTGCAGCAATTCGATTGGGAACAGCACATCCACCGCCAGCGCCTGTTCGGTGAACAACCCGGGCTGGTACTGGTTGGCCAGGTGCTCGAGCTTCTGCGCCGCGCCCAGCAGGTGCTTAGCCTGGGGCAACAGCGCCTTGCCCAGCGAGGTGAGCACGGCCTTGCGCCCTTCGATGATGAACAGCTCCTGGCCCAGAAGCATTTCCATGCGGTTGACCGAATGGCTGATCGCCGACTGCGACTTGTACATGTGCTCGCCGGCCTGCTGGAAACCGCCGCACTCGACCGTGCAGACGAACGCGCGCCACTGATCGAGACTGATCTTGGAAAACACCACCACCTCCTTGTGTGCCCGAAAACCGGGCGACGAATCCTTTGTCCTGCGGCGTTGTACCACAGCTGCCGCCAGGCGAGCAGGCCTATTTCACCAGCACGGCGGCCTGCACAGCAGCCGTTACTGGGACATGGAATTCGCCCGCCGCGACTCCCCGGCGCCGAGCGACAAGGCCGGCATGATCGAAGGGCCAGTGCACCTGCCGGCTGACCGTCAACGCCGACATCGACAACCTGAGCCAGACCCTGCACGGCGGGGTGATCTACTCGATGCTCGACACCACCAGCATGCTCGCCACCCTGCCCTTGCTGGGGCCAGCGCGCAGCTGAACAAGTTCAGGCTCAAGCGGGAATGGTGAGGTAGCCTGCAGCTTAAAGCTTGCAGCTCAGATACATGACAACCTTAAGGGTAAAACCCTGATTATCTGCGCTTTTCACTCCCGCGCGATTGCTCAAGACTGCATGCCACACATCACAGAAAGGATTCGCGCAATGAATCACAAGGTCCTGGTCATCCGCTCCTCGATCAAGTCCGACGGCGGCTTCTCCGGCCAACTGGTGGACAACTTCCTCAAGCAGCTCAAAGAGGTCAACCCCGAAGCTTCGGTGGCGGTGCGCGACCTGCACGCCCAGCCCATCCCGCACCTCAATGCGGTGACCATGGACGCCCTGTTCGGCGGTGACGCCAGCAGCATCGAGGCGGCCGCGGCGCTGAAGCTGTCCAACGAGCTGATAGAAGAAATCCAGGATGCCGACCGCGTGGTGATCGGCCTGCCGCGCTACAACTTCGGCGCACCATCGATCCTGCACACCTGGGTCGACCACATCGTGCGTGGCGGCGTCACCTTCACCTATGTCGACGGCGCCCCGGTCGGGCTGCTCGACGACAAGCCGGTGCATGTGCTCAACGCCAGCGGCGGCGTCTACAGCCAGGGCACCGACACCCTGGCCGGCTGGCTGTCGCAGACCCTGGGTTTCATCGGCCTGAACAGCGTCGAGTTCATCTATGCCGAAGGCCTGGGCATGGGCGAAGAGAGCCTGGCCGCGGGCCTGGCCGCCGCCAACCTGAAGATCCAGCACAGCATCGCCGCCCTCGGCGAGCGCCCATGCCCAAGCCTGGCCACCGTCGCAGGGAGGTAAGATGACCCGCAGCCAAGACACCCCGTCGGTCCAGGAGCTGTTCCTCAGCGAACTGGTGGCCGAGCCCAACCGCTACCACCTGTATATCTCCCACGCCTGCCCGTTCTCGCACCGGGTGCACCTGGTGCAGAGCCTGCTGGGCCTGGAAGATGCACTGGACGTCACCTCGGTGGGGGGGGGGGGG
>NZ_JBMDJQ010000077.1:0-2957 GCF_057809275.1 Pseudomonas sp. FG36 | reverse complement strand
GTATCAGCGCTGCGTGGGAGCGGCAATGCGGCGGTCCGACTTGCCCCGCGATTGTTTTCCCTCATCGATTTTTGGCCAACAAAGTCCCCACCGGCTCTAGGTCCCGGCCTTCGCATGCGTTAGCATCCGTCCCGACATTACGCATCGGTCTGTAGGACCGTGCTTACAAAAAAAATCTGCGTACTTCTTGCTAGGGGACTTGGTGATGATGAAGAAATACCTGTCGCGGCTGCTGGTAGGTGCGACCGCCCTGATCGCGGTAGCCACCGCCCAGGCCGGCGCCATCGATGACGCGGTCAAGCGCGGCACCCTGCGTGTGGGCATGGACCCGACCTACATGCCGTTCGAAATGACCAACAAGCGTGGCGAGATCATCGGCTTCGAGGTCGATATCCTCAAGGCCATGGCCAAGTCCATGGGTGTCAAGCTGGAGATGGTCTCCACCGCCTACGACGGCATCATTCCGGCACTGATGACCGACAAGTTCGACTTCATCGGCAGTGGCATGACCCTGACCCAGGAGCGCAACCTGCGCCTGAACTTCAGCGAGCCCTTCATCGTCGTCGGCCAGACCCTGCTGATCCGCAAGGAGCTGGCGGGCGAGATCAAGTCGTACAAGGATCTGAACAACGAGAAGTACCGCCTCACCTCCAAGCTCGGCACCACCGGCGAGATGGTCGCGAAGAAACTGATCGGCAAAGCCAAGTACCACGGCTACGACAACGAGCAGGAAGGGGTGATGGACGTGGTCAACGGCAAGGCCGACGCCTTCGTCTACGACTCGCCCTACAACGTGGTGGCGGTGGAGAAGGCCGGCGCCGGCAAGCTGGTGTTCCTGGAAGAACCCTTCACCTACGAGCCGCTGGCCTTCGGCCTGAAGAAGGGCGACTACGACAGCATCAACTACATCAACAACTTCCTGCACCAGATCAAGCATGACGGGACCTACGATCGTATCCACGACAAGTGGTTCAAGAACAAGGACTGGCTGAAGGAAATGGAATAAGGCCTGGGCGCAAAACCCCAAGCGCTGACCTCGACGCGCAGGCAAACCCTGCGCGTTCGCATTTACGGAAGTACCCCACGTGATCAAACACAAGAAAGCACAGTGGCCCTGGCACGGGCTGACCGCGCTGGTCCTGGTGGGCCTGGCGATCAGCCTGTACCTGGCCACCTCGATGATTTCCTACGAGTGGCGCTGGAACCGCGTTCCGCAATACTTCGCCTACAAGGCCGAGGAAACCCAGCGTGCCGCCAACCCTGGCACGGTCGAGGAAATCGTGGTGTCCGGCGACAACGCCCGGGTCACCCTGAAGGACGAGAGCGGCGACACCCAGGTCGTCGAAGTGGCCAAGGACAGCATGCTGCTGGCCCGTGGCGACGACGTCGCCGAGGGCGATGCCATCGGCGTCACCCGCCACTGGGCCGCCGGCCCCCTGGCCTGGGGCCTTTGGACCACGCTGTGGATCTCGGTCATATCCGGCGCCCTGGGCCTGGTGATCGGCCTGTTCGCCGGGCTTTGCCGGTTGTCGAGCAACCCCACCCTGCGTGACCTGTCCACGGTCTATGTCGAACTGGTGCGCGGCACGCCGCTGCTGGTGCAGATCTTCATCTTCTACTTCTTCATCGGCACCGTGCTCAACCTGTCCCGCGAGTTCGCCGGGGTAGCGGCGTTGGCACTGTTCACCGGCGCCTACGTCGCCGAGATCGTCCGCGCCGGGGTGCAGTCGATCGCCAAGGGCCAGAACGAGGCGGCACGCTCGCTGGGCCTGAACGGTGCGCAGTCCATGCGCCATGTGATCCTGCCCCAGGCCTTCAAGCGCGTGCTGCCACCGCTGGCCGGGCAGTTCATCAGCCTGGTCAAGGACACCTCGCTGGTGTCGGTGATCGCCATCACCGAGCTGACCAAGAGCGGTCGCGAGGCCATCACCACCTCGTTCTCGACCTTCGAGATCTGGTTCTGCGTGGCGGGCCTGTACCTGCTGATCAACCTGCCGCTGTCGCACATCGCCAGCCGGCTCGAGCGGAGGCTTGCGCAAAGTGATTGAAGTCCGTGACCTGCTTAAAGTCTTCGACACCCGCGGCCAGGTAGTGCGTGCGGTGGACAACGTCACCACCCAGGTCGCCAAGGGCGAAGTGGTGGTGGTGCTGGGGCCGTCCGGCTCGGGCAAGTCCACCTTCCTGCGTTGCCTGAACGGCCTGGAGCATTTCGACCAGGGCCATGTGTCCATCAACGGCGTGCAACTGGACGACCCGAAGACCGACATCAACGCCTACCGCCGTGAAGTCGGCATGGTGTTCCAGCACTTCAACCTGTTCCCGCACATGACCGTGCTGGAAAACCTGTGCCTGGCGCAGAAGGTGGTGCGCAAGCGCAACAAGGCCGACCGGGAAGCCAAGGCCCGGGCGTTGCTGGAAAAGGTCGGTATCGCGCAGAAGGCCAACGAGTACCCGTCGCGCCTTTCTGGCGGCCAGCAGCAGCGGGTGGCCATTGCCCGCGCCCTGGCCATGGAGCCGAAGGTGATGCTGTTCGACGAACCGACCTCGGCGCTCGACCCGGAAATGGTCGGGGAGGTGCTGGATGTGATGAAGACCCTGGCCCAGGAAGGCATGACCATGGTCTGCGTGACGCACGAGATGGGCTTTGCCCGGGAAGTGGCTGACCGAGTGCTGTTCTTCGATCACGGCAAGCTGCTGGAGGATTCGCCGCCCCAGCAGTTTTTCGCCGCGCCGAAGGACCCACGGGCCCAGGCGTTCTTGCGGCAAGTTTTGTGAGGATGTTGAGGCCTGCGTAATTCGTGGGTGAAATATATCTGATCAAACTGTTCAGGCCTCTTGCCATATATTGGTGAGAGGCCTGGCTGTCGAAATATCTCTAGCCTCCAATCAAAGAACGCTCTCTCTTGCTCTTGCTCTGCTTTTGCTTCTAAGTGCGCGATAGTTCAGGCGACACAAAT
>NZ_JBMDJQ010000076.1:0-2983 GCF_057809275.1 Pseudomonas sp. FG36 | reverse complement strand
AAGATTCATTTCGCAAAACCCCTATCTGCGCGAGCAGGTAGGGGTTTTGTCTTTGCGCGTTTGGCAAGTTAACGCCCGCCCTTGTAGGAGCCCGTCGCCTGTAATGGCAGCGGTAGCCCTTTTCCTATGCAAGCCCTCGGGGCGTGGCTATCATGCCAGCCTTATTCCGAGTCGAGATTGGCATGCTGAAGTTGTTGAACCTCCTCAAGGATGGCCGGTTCCATTCCGGAGAAGCCCTGGGGGCCGCCCTTGGGGTGAGTCGCAGCGCCGTTTGGAAGCAGCTGCAGCACCTGGAGAGCGAACTGAACCTGACCATTCACAAGGTCCGTGGCCGCGGCTATCAGCTGGCGGCGCCGTTGAACCTGCTCGAAGCGCAGGCAATCGCCAAGTTCTCGCAGGGCGAGCCATGGCCGGTGTTCATTCACGAAACCATCGACTCCACCAATGCCGAAGGGCTGAGGCTGATCGCGCAAGGGCAGGCGGCGCCGTTTCTGGTGCTGGCCGAGCGCCAGAGTGCAGGTCGCGGTCGTCGTGGGCGTCCGTGGGTCAGCCCTTTTGCCGAAAACCTCTATTACAGCCTGGTCCTGCGCATCGATGGCGGCATGCGTCAGCTCGAGGGCTTGAGCCTGGTGGTCGGCCTGGCGGTGATGCGTGCACTGCAGGCGTTCGGGCTAAAGGATGTGGGGCTCAAGTGGCCCAATGATGTCCTTGCCGGCGGGCGCAAGATCACCGGAATACTCCTGGAGCTGGTCGGGGATCCTGCGGACGTCTGCCATGTGGTGCTGGGTATCGGCATTAATGTAAACATGCAGGGCAACGAACAGATCGATCAGCAATGGGCCTCGATGCGCGGCGAAGCTGGGCAGCTGGTGGATCGCAACCACCTGGTGGCGGTGCTCAGCCAGCAGTTGCAACACGAACTTGGTCGCCATCGCCGCTATGGTTTCGCTGCGTTCCAGGAGGAATGGGAGCAGGCGCACCTGTGGCAGGGGCGCAAAGTTTCGCTTGTCGCGGGCACTTCGCGTATCGAAGGCGTCGCGCTGGGGGTGGATGGGCAGGGCGGCTTGCGTCTGGAGGTCGATGGTGTGGAGAAGAGCTTCAGTGGCGGCGAGCTCAGTCTGAGGTTGCGTGATGATTCTTGAGCTCGATTGTGGAAACAGCTTTATCAAGTGGCGCGTCATCCATGCAGCCGACGCCACCATCAACGGTGGTGGCATCGTGGACTCCGATCAGGCATTGGTCGCAGCTGTCGCAGGACTCTCGAGCCTGAGTCTGACTGGTTGCCGCATGGTCAGCGTGCGCAGTGAAGCGGAAACTTCATCGCTGTGCGCACTGATCCAGGCCTCGTTCGGGGTCGAGGTAAACGTGGCCCAGCCTGTGCAGGAAATGGCCGGCGTGCGCAATGGCTATGACGATTATCAGCGTCTGGGCATGGACCGCTGGCTGGGCGCGCTGGGTGCCTATCACCTGGCCGGGCGTGCTTGCCTGGTCATTGATTTCGGCACCGCAGCCAAGGCCGATTTCGTCGCGGCCAATGGTGAACACCTTGGTGGCTACATCTGCCCGGGCATGCCGCTGATGCGTAGCCAGTTGCGCACCCATACCCGGCGTATTCGCTATGACGATGCGTCGGCCGAGCGCGCCCTGAACAGCCTGGCACCGGGGCGCTCGACCGTCGAGGCGGTCGAGCGTGGTTGTGTGCTGATGCTCCAGGGCTTCGCCCGTACCCAGATCGAGCAGGCCAGGGCGATGTGGGGTGAGGACTTCACTGTCTTTCTGACCGGAGGGGATGCGCCCTTGGTGCAGGAAGCGGCGCCGAAGGCTCGGATCGTGCCGGACCTGGTATTCGTCGGTTTGGCCATGGCCTGTCCATTGAACTGAGGTGACTGACTATGCGCTGGTTGTTTCTGCTGTTGGTTGTGCTCAACGTCTTTTATTACGTGTGGCATCAGCAGGAAGCTCCCCTGAAGGTCAAGGAAGTCGCCCCGTTGGCTTTGTACAAAGGTTCCCAGCAGGAAATCCGCCTGTTGCGCGAAACCGGAGTTGCGGCGCCCGCCCGGCGCCGTGACGAATGCCTGGTGGTTGGGGGCATGGCTGCGCCCGAGCAGCTCGAGGCCTTGCGTCAGCGGCTGGTGAGCCTGGATATCGCTGCCCTGCCAGTGGTTGGTCAGCTACCGGGTGCCGACGGGCTCTGGCTCAAGGTTGCCCCGGAAAGCGAGCGTTTGCTGGACCCGGCTGTGCTCTCGACTCTTTCCAAGGATTTCAAAGACTTAAAACACAAAATTATTTTGTGCGAGGGTATTGCAACTGCCGAATAGCTTGATAGAATGGCGCCCGCTTCACAGGGAACATCACTTAGGTGGTAGATCTGGAGGCAGTGTCAAAGCAGCTAAGTTTCAGATTTGATTGAAAAAATTTGAAAAAACGCTTGACACTGGGGCGGCAGCCAAGTAGAATGCCGGCCACATCTGGAGGGATTCCCGAGCGGCCAAAGGGGACGGACTGTAAATCCGTTGCGAGAGCTTCGAAGGTTCGAATCCTTCTCCCTCCACCAGTTTTAGCGAGAGCCGCAAGCTCCGCGGGTATAGTTTAGTGGTAGAACCTCAGCCTTCCAAGCTGATGATGCGGGTTCGATTCCCGCTACCCGCTCCAAGTTTGCTGTTGTTGCACAAAGTGTTTAGCTCTTGTAGCTCAGTTGGTAGAGCACACCCTTGGTAAGGGTGAGGTCAGCGGTTCAAATCCGCTCAAGAGCTCCATATAAACAAGGCAGATATGAAAATATCTGCCTTTGTTTTATCAGCGGTATGACTATTTCTTCTGCGGAGGACTGTATCGATGGCTAAGGAAAAGTTTGATCGTTCGCTACCTCACGTTAACGTCGGCACTATCGGCCACGTTGACCATGGTAAGACCACTCTGACTGCAGCGCTGACCCGCGTCTGCTCCGAAGTTTTCGGTTCGGCCGTCGTTGAGTTCGACAAGA
>NZ_JBMDJQ010000075.1:0-4245 GCF_057809275.1 Pseudomonas sp. FG36 | reverse complement strand
TCGAGGCACTGCGCAGCAGCTTCGCCGCGCTGATCGCCCGTCACGAAACCCTGCGCACCACCTTCCGCCAGCAGGGCGACAGTGCCGAGCAGGTGCTGCATGCGCGGCTGGAAACGCCGCTGGACATTACCACTGCAGCCCTTGACGAAGCCGGCGTGCAGGCCTGGGTCGAGACCCAGGTGCGCCAGCCGTTCGACCTGCAACACGGCCCGTTGCTGCGCGCCCGCCTGCTGCGCCTGGCCGCCGACGAGCATGTGCTGGTGCTGGTGCTGCACCATATCGTTGCCGACGGCTGGTCGATGCCGATCCTGGTCGACGAACTGGTGCGCGGCTATGAAAGCCATCTGCACGGTCAGGCCCCGCAACTGCCGGCGCTGGCCTTCCAGTACGCCGACTACGCGGCCTGGCAGCGCCAGTGGATGGAAGCCGGCGAGCAACAGCGCCAGCTCGACTACTGGCAGGCACGCCTGGGCAGCACCCAGCCGATCCTCGAACTGGCCACCGATCGCCCGCGCCCTGCGGTGCAGCAGTATGAAGGTGCGCGCCTAGCGGTGGACCTCGAGCCAAGCCTGGTTGCCCAGCTCAAGACGCTGGCCGGGCAGCATGACGTGACCCTGTTCATGCTCCTGCTGGCCTCGTTCCAGGCCTTGCTGCATCGCCACAGCGGCCAGTCGGACATCCGCGTCGGCGTGCCGGTGGCCAACCGCACCCGGGCCGAGACCGAAGGCCTGATCGGCTTCTTCGTCAACACCCAGGTGCTGGATGCGCGCTTCCAGCCGCAGATTCGTTTCGACGAGCTGCTGCAACAGGTCAAGCACACCGCCCTGGGCGCCCAGGCGCACCAGGAGCTGCCCTTCGAGCAACTGGTCGAAGCCCTGCAGCCCGAGCGCAGCCTGAGCCACAGCCCGCTGTTCCAGGTGATGTTCAACCACCAGACCCAGGTGCTGGGTGAATCCCGCGTACTTGCGGGCCTCAGCCTGCAGGGTCTGGTTTCGGACAAGCAGACCGCACAGTTCGACCTGACCCTGGACACCGCCGAGCACGAAGGCGGCCTGAGCGCGACCCTGACCTACGCCACCAGCCTGTTCGAGCCGGCGACCGTGGCGCGCATGGCCGAGCACTGGCGCAACCTGTTGCAGGGCATCTGCCAGGACGCCGGGCAGCGCGTCGCCGAACTGCCGTTGCTGAGCCGCGAGGAGCGCGAGCGCACCCTGTACGCTTGGAACGACAGTGCCGCCGACTACCCGCGCGGGCAGACCGTCCAGCAGCTGATCGAGGCACAGGCTGCCCGCACGCCGCAGGCCGTCGCCGCAGTGCTGGGCGAGCAGTCGCTGAGCTACGCGCAACTGAACCAGCGCGCCAACGCCCTGGCCCACCACCTGCGCAGCCTGGGCGTCGGCCCCGATGTGCTGGTGGGGATCGCGGTGGAGCGCAGCCTGGACATGCTCGTCGGCCTGCTGGCGGTGCTCAAGGCCGACGGCGCCTATGTGCCGCTGGATCCGCAGTTCCCCGAGGACCGCCTGGCCTACATGATGGAGGACAGCGGCATCGCGCTGCTGCTGACCCAGTCCAGCCTGGTGCAACGCCTGCCGATCCCGCCGCAGGTGCGCAGCCTGTGCCTCGACCAGGCGCTGCCGGGCGAGTACAGCCAGGACAATCCGCGCCCGCTGGCACACCCGGAAAACCTTGCCTATGTGATCTACACCTCCGGTTCCACCGGCAAGCCCAAGGGCGTGACCATCCGCCACGATGCGCTGGTCAACTTCCTCTGCAGCATGGCGCGCCAGCCGGGTATCGATGCTCATGACAAGGTGCTGTCGCTGACCTCGCTGTCGTTCGATATCGCCGGCCTCGAGCTGTACCTGCCGTTGTTGCGCGGTGCCTGCGTGGTGTTGCTGGGCGAGCAGGTGAACAAGGACCCGCAGGCGTTGCTGGCGGTGATCCAGGCCCAGGCAGTCAGCGTCGTCCAGGCCACCCCGTCGACCTGGCGCATGCTGCTGGACGCCGCCGCGTCCGGAGCCTTTGCCGGCAAGAAGGTACTGTGCGGCGGCGAGGCGCTGAGCGCCGAGCTGGCCCAGCGCCTGATCGCCCAGGCCGGGCATGTGTGGAACGTCTATGGCCCGACCGAGACCACCATCTGGTCGGCCTGTCATTACCTGACCGGCAGCGACGACGTGTGGCTGGGGCGGCCGTTGGCCAACACCCGCCTGCACGTGGTCAGCGACGAGCTCGACGTGCTGCCGCAAGGCGCGCGTGGCGAGTTGCTGATCGGCGGCGACGGCCTGGCGCGGGGCTACCACAACCGCCCGGGCCTGACCGCCGAGCGTTTCGTCCCGGACCCGTTCGCCAGCGAGCCGGGCGCGCGCCTGTACCGCACCGGCGACCTGACCCGCTACCGCGAGGACGGGGTGATCGAGTACGTCGGGCGTCTGGACCACCAGGTGAAGATCCGTGGCTTCCGTATCGAACTGGGCGAAATCGAGGAGCGCCTGCTGTTGCATCCGGCGATCCGCGAGGCCGCGGTGATCGATATCGATGGCCCGGCCGGCAAGCAGCTGGCGGCCTACCTGGTGCTGCACGATGCGCAGCAAAGCGTGGAAGCGCTGCGCGGCGAGCTGCGTGCACACTTGAAGGCCGGCCTGCCGGACTACATGGTGCCGAGCCATCTGGTCGGCCTGGCACGCATGCCGCAGACCCCCAACGGCAAGCTCGACCGCAAGGCCCTGCCGCTGCCGGATGCCAGCCAGCTGCAGGCAGCCCACGTGGCACCGGTCACGGAGCTGGAGCGCAAGCTGGCGGCGATCTGGGCCGAGGTGCTGCAGGTCGAGCGGGTGGGCCTGCAGGACAACTTCTTCGACCTCGGCGGACACTCGCTGCTGATCGTCCAGGTAATCGGCCGGGTGCGCGAGCAACTGGGCGTCGACCTGAGCCTCAACGAGCTGTTCGAACAGGCCACGCTGGCCGACTTCAGCCAGGTGGTGGAGCGCAAGTCGGGGCAGGTCGCCAATGCCCATGACGAGCTGACTAAATCCTTGGAGGCCTTGAAACGTCTTACTGCACAGGAAATAGATAATCTGATCGCTTAGCGGGAGACATTCAAAGTGCAAGAGCTGCTCGACTCCGTAAAGTCGCTGTCCACCAGGGAGCGCAAGGCATTGGCAGCCTTGCTCAAGCGCCAGGGTGTCAACCTCTACGGGGTAACCCCGATCTTCAGAAGGGACTCGGCGGACGGGGCAGCGCTTTCCTATGCACAGCAGCGCCAGTGGTTCCTCTGGCAGCTCGACCCGCACAGCGCCGCCTACAACATCCCGGCGGCGCTGCGGCTCAAGGGCGCGCTGGATGTCGAGGCGTTGCAGCGCAGCTTCGACAGCCTGGTGGCGCGCCACGAAACCCTGCGCACCACCTTCCGCCAGGAGGGTGACGGGGCGGTCCAGATCGTCCATCCGCCAATGCCCGTGGCGCTGGCGGTGGAGCCCTTCGTGCCTGCGGATTCGACGGATCTGCAGGCAGCCATCCGCGCGCGGGTAGAGGCCGAGGTGCAGCAGCCGTTCGACCTGGAGCATGGTCCGTTGCTGCGGGTCAGGCTGCTGGTGCTGGGGCCTGAAGAGCATGTGCTGATCCTGACCGTGCACCATATCGTTTCCGATGGCTGGTCCACGCCGATCCTGGTGGACGAGCTGATCCGCCTGTACGAGGGCTTGCGCCTGGGTTCGCCGGTGACCCTGGCCGAGCTGCCGATCCAGTACGCCGACTACGCCCTGTGGCAGCGCGACTGGATGGAGGCGGGCGAGCAGGAGCGCCAGCTCGGTTACTGGCGCGAGCAGATGGCGGGCGAGCAGCCGTTGCTGGAGCTGCCTGTCGACCGCCCGCGGCCGTCGGTGCAGAGCTTCCAGGGCGCACGCCTGGCCATCGATATCGATGCCTCCCTGGCGCAGGGGCTCAAGGCCCTGGCGCGCCAGCAGGGGGTGACCCTGTTCATGCTGTTGCTGGCCTCCTTCCAGACCCTGCTGCACCGCTACAGCGGGCAGGCCGACATCCGCGTCGGTGTGCCGGTGGCCAACCGTACCCGCGCCGAAACCCAGGGGCTGATCGGCTTTTTCGTCAACACCCAGGTGCTCAAGGCCGAGTTCGCGCCACAGACCACCTTTGCCGCGTTGCTGCAGCAGGTGCGTGAAGCCTCGCTGCAGGCCCAGGCGCACCAGGACCTGCCGTTCGAGCAACTGGTCGAGGCGCTGCAGCCCGAGC
>NZ_JBMDJQ010000074.1:0-4300 GCF_057809275.1 Pseudomonas sp. FG36 | reverse complement strand
GAGCCGGCTTGTCGTGGCGACCAACCGCAGCGAAATGGCCAATACAGGAAGCCTCAAGTTCCCAGGAACTGGCACAGTTCCCGTTTCTTGGCCAAGGCATCCTTGCGCCCCAACTCGATCAGTTCGCTGCAATAGCTCGCCTCGAACAGCAGGTAGCTTAACACCCCTGCCCCGCTGGTCTTGGTCGCCCCAGGCCCGCGCAGGAATAGCCTTAGCGCCGCCGGCAGCTCGCGGCGGTGACGGGCGGCGATCTCGTCCAGCGGCTGGCTGGGCGCCACCACCAGCACCTCGATCGGCGCCAACCCCAGGCGCCGGGCGTCCAGGTGCGCCGGCAGCAGGTGACTGAGATGGTTGAGCCGCTGCAGCAGCTCGATATCGTCCTCGAGGCTGTCGATGAAGGTGCTGTTGAGCATATGCCCGCCGATCTGCGCCAGGCTCGGTTGCTGGCCGCTGAACACGCGCTGGGTCGGCAAGGGTGGCGAGGGTCGCTGGGGGTTGCCGCTGACCCCGACCACCAGGACGCGACTGGCACCCAGGTGCAGCGCCGGGCTGATCGGCGCCGGCTGTCGCACCGCGCCGTCACCGAAGTACTCCTCGCCCAGGCGTACCGGGGCGAACAGCAACGGGATCGCCGAACTGGCCAGCAGGTGGTCGATGGTCAGCGGCGTGGGCATGCCGATGCGGCGGTGGCGCAACCAGGGTTCGATGGTGTCGCGGCCCTGGTAGAAGGTCACCGCCTGGCCGGACTCGTAGCCAAACGCGGTCACGGCGATGGCACGCAACTGATTGGCCGCCAGGGAGTGGGCGATGCCATCCAGGTACAGATGCTCGTGCAGCAGGCCGCGCAATGGGCGGCTGTCGAGCAGGGCCACCGGCACCTGGCCGCCGAGCCCCAGCAGGCTGTGGCCGACGAAGCGACTGGCCTGGCGGATCACGCCTGGCCAGTCGCTGCGCAGCACCAGGTGGCTGCGAAAGTTCTGCCAGAATGCCGTCAGTTGCTGTACCGACTCGGCGAAGCGGGTGGCGCCGCTGGCCAGCTTGACCGCGTTGATCGCGCCAGCCGAGGTGCCGACGATCACCGGGAACGGATTGGCGGCGCCCGGCGGCAGCAGCTCGGCGATGCCGGCCAGCACGCCGACCTGGTAGGCGGCGCGGGCACCGCCGCCGGAGAGGATCAGGCCGGTGGTTGAGGTCATGCATCCTTCCTGGAGTCAGTGGTTGCCAGTACCGGCCCTGTCGCGGGGCAAGCCCGCGCCCTAACGCTTTTTCTTGTCGTACAGCCGTGGTTCGCCTTCAGGCCGCGATTTGAAGCGCCGATGCGCCCACAGGTACTGCTCCGGGCACTCGCGCAGCACACCCTCGACCCACTGGTTGATGCGCAGGCAGTCGGCCTCCTCGGTTTCGCCGGGGAAGTCTTCGAGCGGTGGGTGCACCACCAGGCGATAGCCGCTGCCATCCTCCAGGCGCTTCTGGGTGAACGGAATCACCCGCGCCTTGCCCAGCCGGGCGAACTTGGTGGTGGCGGTGACGGTGGCCGCAGGGATACCGAACAGCGGCACGAAGATACTCTGCTTGATGCCGTAGTCCTGGTCCGGCGCGTACCAGATCGCCCGCCCCTTGCGCAGCAGCTTGAGCATGCCGCGCACGTCGTCGCGCTCCACCGCCAGCGAGTCGGCGTTGTGACGCTCGCGCCCGCGACGCTGGATGAAGTCGAACACCGGGTTGCCATGTTCGCGGTACATGCCGTCAATGGTATGCACCTGGCCCAGCAAGGCGGCGCCGATCTCCAGGGTGGTGAAGTGCACGGCCATGAGGATCGCCCCCTCACCTTCACGCTGGGCGGCCTGCAGGTGCTCGATGCCCTCGATGTGGGCCAGGCGCGCTAGCCGGGCCTTTGGCCACCACCAGCTCATGGCCATTTCGAAGAAGGCGATGCCGGTGGAGGCGAAGTTTTCCTTGAGCAGGCGCTGCCGTTCGTCGCCGGACAGCGCCGGGAAGCACAGTTCCAGGTTGCGCGCGGCGATGCGTCGGCGCTCACCCGCCAGCCGGTACATCACCGCGCCCAGGGCGCGCCCCAGCCCCAGCAAGGCCCGGTACGGCAGCTGGGCGATCAGCCACAGCAGGCCCAGGCCCAGCCACAGGCCCCAGAATCGCGGGTGAAGGAAAGAGGATCGAAAACGCGGGCGTTCCATTGAAGCTTCCGGCAAGACATGAGCCCGGCATTCTACATCGGTTGCGGGCAAACGGTCTTATCGCTATAAGTCAGGGCACTTTTTTCGCAACAAGCCGTCTATGCAGACCATGAGCCCCAACCAGACACCCGACAACGCCCCCGTGTTCCAGCTCAAGGGCAGCATGCTTGCCATCACCGTGCTGGAACTGGCGCGCAACGACCTCGAGTCCCTCGACCGCCAGCTGGCGGCGAAGGTCGCGCAGGCGCCGAATTTCTTCAGCAACACGCCGTTGGTGCTGGCCCTGGACAAGCTGCCCCATGACGAAGGCGCCATCGACCTGCCCGGGCTGATGCGCGTGTGCCGTCACCATGGCCTGCGCACCCTGGCGATCCGCGCCAGCCGCATCGAGGACATCGCCGCCGCGATCGCCATCGACCTGCCGGTGCTGCCGCCGTCCGGCGCCCGCGAACGGCCACTCGAGCCGGAGCCCGAGGTGAAGAAGCCCGAGCCCGCACCTGCGCCGCCAGCTGCGCCAGCCGAACCCGAAGTTCGCCCGACGCGGATCATCACCTCGACGGTACGCGGCGGCCAGCAGATCTACGCCCAGGGCGGCGACCTGGTGGTGACCGGTTCGGTCAGCCCCGGCGCGGAACTTCTTGCCGATGGCAACATCCATGTGTACGGCGCCATGCGTGGCCGTGCCCTGGCCGGCATCAAGGGCAATACCAAGGCGCGTATCTTCTGCCTGCAGATGACTGCGGAAATGGTCTCCATCGCCGGCCAGTACAAAGTGTGCGAAGACCTGCGCCGCGACCCGCTGTGGGGTTCGGGCGTACAGGTCAGCCTGTCCGGCGACGTGTTGAACATCACCCGTCTTTAACGGATACTTGCCGGCATTTTTAGCGCAACTTTTTTCCCGTTGCCGTTTTTTGTATTTGCAGGGACGTCTGTCCCGAATTATTTAGGGGTGAAACACCTTGGCCAAGATTCTCGTGGTTACTTCCGGCAAGGGGGGTGTGGGCAAGACCACCACCAGCGCCGCCATCGGTACCGGCCTCGCACTGCGCGGGCACAAGACGGTCATCGTCGACTTCGACGTCGGCCTGCGTAACCTCGACCTGATCATGGGCTGCGAACGCCGCGTGGTGTACGACTTCGTCAACGTGGTCAACGGCGAAGCCAACCTGCAGCAGGCCCTGATCAAGGACAAGCGCCTGGAAAACCTGTTCGTGCTGGCCGCCAGCCAGACCCGCGACAAGGACGCGCTGACCAAGGAAGGCGTCGAAAAGGTCCTGATGGAGCTCAAGGACCAGTTCGACTTCGTGGTCTGCGACTCGCCGGCCGGTATCGAGAAAGGTGCGCACCTGGCGATGTACTTCGCCGACGAAGCCATCGTCGTGACCAACCCCGAGGTTTCGTCGGTACGTGACTCCGACCGCATGATCGGCCTGCTGTCGAGCAAGTCGCGCCGTGCCGAACAGGGCGAAGACCCGATCAAGGAACACCTGCTGATCACCCGCTACCACCCCGAGCGCGTCGAAAAGGGCGAAATGCTTGGCGTCGAGGACGTCAAGGAAATCCTCTCGGTCGAACTGCTGGGTGTCATCCCCGAATCCCAAGCCGTGCTCAAGGCCTCCAACCAGGGCATCCCGGTCATCCTCGATGACCAGAGCGATGCAGGCCAGGCGTACAGCGACACCGTCGACCGCCTGCTGGGCAAGCCCAAGCCACTGCGGTTCATCGAAGTGCCGAAGCAAGGATTCTTCGCGCGCCTGTTTGGAGGCAAATAAACCATGAACCTTTTTGACTTCTTTCGTGGCAGACAGAAACAGAGCAGCGCGTCGGTAGCGAAAGAGCGTCTACAGATCATCGTGGCGCACGAGCGTGGCCAGCGCAGCACCCCGGACTACCTGCCTGCCTTGCAGAAGGAGCTGGTCGAGGTGATCCGCAAGTACGTCAACATCGGCAACGACGACGTACAGATCGAACTGGAAAACCAGGGCAGCTGCTCGATTCTGGAACTGAACATCACCCTGCCTGATCGCTGATCGCGCAGCTGGGTGTAATCATTGGGGCTGCTTTGCAGCCCATCGCCGGCAAGCCGGCTCCCACAGACAACGCGGGAC
>NZ_JBMDJQ010000073.1:0-4879 GCF_057809275.1 Pseudomonas sp. FG36 | reverse complement strand
CCCTGGCCGCGCTGGCGGCGGCGGTGGGCTCTGGACGAGAGGTGGCCGTACCCGAAAACCGTGTCCCCCACGATGCGACCCGCATCACGCCAGAGATGCTCAGCCTGATCGAACTGGACCAGGCCAGCATCGACCGCATCGTCGCAAGCGTGCCGGGCGGCGCCGCCAATGTGCAGGAGATCTACCCGCTGGCGCCGTTGCAGGCGGGCATCCTCTATCACCACCTGAGCGCCGAGCAGGGCGATCCGTACCTGCTGCAGTCGCGCCTGGCCTTTGACAGCCTCGAGCGCCTGCGTAGCTGGGCAGCGGCCTTGCAACAGGTCATCGACCGCCACGACATCCTGCGCACTTCGGTGGCCTGGGAAGGCCTGGCGGAGCCGGTGCAGGTGGTCTGGCGCCAGGCCAGCCTGGCGCTCAGCGAAGTCACCGGCCTGGGTGAGGAGTCAGTGATCGAGCAGTTGCTGGCGCGTTTCGATGCCCGCCAGCAGCGTCTGGACCTGACCCGGGCGCCCTTGCTGCGACTGGTCTATGCCGAGGATCCGCGCCAGGGCGAGTGGGTGGCGCTGTTGCAGTTCCACCACCTGACCCTCGACCACGCCGCGATGGCCGTGGTCGGCGAGGAGATGCAGGTGCTGCTGGACGGGCGTGGCGCCACGCTGCCTGCCGCGGTGCCGTATCGCAATTATGTCGCCCAGGTCTGCCTGGGCGACGATCAGGCCAGCCATGAGGCGTTCTTCCGCGCCCAGTTGGGGGATGTCGAGGAACCGACCCTGCCCTTTGGCTTGGCCGATGTGCAGGGCGATGGCGGGCGGGTCGAGCATGCCGCCCTGATGCTGCCTGACGCCCTGGCCCAAGGCCTGCGCGAGCAGGCCCGGCAGCGCGGCGTCAGCGCCGCCAGCCTGGTGCACCTGGCCTGGGCCCGGGTGGTGGGCGTGCTGGCAGGGCGTCGCGATGTGGTGTTTGGCACCGTATTGATGGGCCGCCTGCAAGCCGGCGAGGGCGCCGACCGCGCCCTGGGCATGTTCATCAACACCCTGCCACTGCGGGTGGACACCGCGCTGCCGGTGGAGCAGGCCGTGCGCGTCACTCATCAGCGCTTGTCGGCCCTGCTCGGTCACGAGCATGCGCCCTTGGCATTGGCCCAGCGTTGCAGCGGCGTGGCCGCTTCGGCGCCGTTGTTCAGTGCCTTGCTCAACTACCGGCACAGCGCCGAGGCGGCCCGGGACGGTGAAGGTCTCTGGCAGGGTGTGCGCCTGCTGGGCGGCGAGGAGCGCAGCAACTACCCGTTGACCCTGAGCGTCGATGACCTGGGCGAGGGTTTCTCGCTGAGCGTGCTGGCCGCCGAGGGATTGCCTGCGGCGCAGGTCGGCACGTGGATGGTCAATACGCTAGGCCAACTGTTGCAGGCGCTGGAGCGGGCGCCGGGCCAGGGACTCGATCATCTGCCGATGCTGGATGACGAGGCTTTGCGCCAGGTGGTGGAGGGCTTCAACGCCACTGCCGTCAATTATCCGCAAGGGCACACCGTGCATGCGCTGGTCGAGGCCCAGGCACCCGAGGCGCTGGCCGTGGTGCAGGGCGAGGAGAGCCTGAGCCATGGCGAGCTGAACCAGCGCGCCAATCGCCTGGCCCATTACCTGATCAAGCGTGGCGTGGCGCTGGGCGACCGTGTCGCGCTGTGCCTGCCGCGCGGCCCGCAGCGGCTGGTGGCGATGCTGGCCGTGCTGAAGGCCGGCGCGGCCTATGTGCCGGTCGATCCGGGTTATCCGGCGGAGCGCATTGCCTATCTGCTCAGTGACAGTGCGCCGACGCTGGTGCTGGTCGAATCGGCCACTGAAGCGTTGGTAGGCGATACAGCCAAGGTCATGGTGGATGGCGATGACTGGCTCGACCACCAAGCCAGTAATCCCGTCGTAGCCGGGCTTGACGCCAATCAGCTGGCCTATGTGATCTACACCTCCGGCTCCACCGGCCAGCCCAAGGGCGTGATGGTCGAGCACCGCACCTTGGCTAACCTGGTCCACTGGCATTGCCAGGCCTTTGGCCTGGGCGCCGGCAGCCACACCTCCAGCGTCGCCGGCTTCGGCTTCGACGCCATGGCCTGGGAGGCCTGGCCGGCGCTGTGCGCCGGGGCGGTGCTGCACCTGCCGCCGGCGCAGATCGGCGGTGAGCACGTGGACGAACTGCTCGACTGGTGGCTGCAGCAACCGCTGCAGGTCAGCTTCCTGCCGACCCCGGTGGCCGAGCAGGCGTTGCGCCGCGAACGCCAGCACCCGACCCTGCACACCTTGCTGGTGGGCGGCGACCGTTTGCGCCAGTTCGACCGCGATCCGGGCTTCGTGCTGGTCAACAACTACGGCCCGACCGAGACCACGGTGGTCGCGACGTCTGGTCAACTTCAGCCGGGTGGCGCGCTGCATATCGGCAAGCCGACCGCCAACACCCGTGTCTATGTTCTGGATGCGCAGCGCCAACCGGTGCCGGTCGGCGTGACCGGCGAGTTGTACATCGGTGGCGCGCAGGTCGCCCGTGGCTACTTCAACCGCCCCGACCTCACCGCCGAGCGTTTCCTCGACGACCCGTTCGCTGGTGGCCGGATGTATCGCACTGGCGACTTGGTGCGCTGGAACGCCGACGGCACCCTGGACTACCAGGGGCGCAACGACGACCAGGTGAAGATCCGTGGTGTGCGGGTCGAACTGGGCGAGATCGAGGCCGCGCTCAAGGCCCAGCCGGGCATCGCCGATGCCGTGGTGCTGGTGCGTGACGAGCGCCTGCTGGCGTGGTTTACCGAAGCGGCAACGGTCGATATCGAACGCCTGCGCGAAGGCTTGCAGGCCAGCCTGCCGGCGCATCTGCTGCCGCAAGCCTTGGTCCGCCTGGATGCATTGCCACTGACCAGCCACGGCAAGCTGGACCGCCAGGCGCTGCCGCAACCGGTCATGCTCGCCGCCCAGGACTACGTCATGCCGCAAGGTCCTGTGGAAACCGCCATCGCCGCGCTCTGGGCCGAGGTGCTGGGTATCGAGCAGGTTGGTCGCCACGACAATTTCTTCGAACTCGGCGGCCACTCGCTGCTGGCGGTGAGCTTGACCGCGCGTCTGCGCCAGGCCGGCCTGCAGGCCGACGTGCGCACCCTGTTCGGCCAGCCGACGGTGGCGGCGCTGGCGGCGCCCCTGGGCCAGGGCCGTCAGGTCGAGGTCCCGGCCAACCGGATTCCGGCCGGCTGCACCCGGATCACCCCGGACATGCTGCCTCTGGTGGAGCTGGAACCTGCCGCCATCGAACGCATCGTCGCCACGGTGCCGGGCGGCGCGGCCAACGTGCAGGACATCTACCCGCTGGCGCCGTTGCAGGAAGGCATCCTCTATCACCACCTCAGCTCGCCGGAGCACGATCCCTATGTGCTGCAGTCGCCCATGGCCTTCGACAGCCTGGCGCGGCTCGAGGCCTTCGCCGCTGCGTTGCGCCAGGCAATCGCACGCCACGATGTGCTGCGTACCGCCGTGCTCTGGGAGGCCCTGGAGCAACCGCTGCAGGTGGTCTGGCGCGAGGCGCCGCTGCTGGTCGCACCGCTCGAAGGGCAGGACCTGCAACGCCTGGACCTGAGCCAGGCACCGCTGATTCGCCTGCTGTACAGCGCCGATGCCGGCAGCCAACGGGTCGAGGCACTGCTGCAGTTCCACCATATCGTCCTCGACCACACCGCCCTGGAGATCATCGGCGGGGAACTGCTGGGCTACCTGCAAGGCACCACGGCACCGCTGCAGGCCCCGGTGCCTTACCGCAACTACGTGGCCCAGGCGCGCCTGGGCGTCAGCCAGGCCGAGCACGAGGCGTTCTTCCGCGAGCTGCTGGGAGATATCGACGAGCCGACGCTGCCCTACGGCCTGAGCGACGTGCAGGGCGATGGCCAGGCTATCGAGGAAGCCCAGCTGTGGCTGGACGAAACCCTGGCCGCGCGCCTGCGCCAGCAGGCCCGGCAACTGGGCACCAGCCCCGCAAGCCTGTTCCACCTGGCCTTCGCCCGCCTGCTGGCCGCCACCAGTGGCCGCGACAGCGTGGTGTTCGGCACCGTGCTGCTGGGCCGGCTGGAGGCCGGCGAAGGTGCCGAGCGGGCGCTGGGCATGTTCATCAATACCCTGCCGCTGCGCCTGGACCTGCAGGGCGTGGCCCTGCCCGAAGCGGTGCGCCAGACCCAGCAGCGCCTGAGCGCCTTGCTGGTCCACGAGCACGCGTCGCTGGCCCTGGCCCAGCGTTGCAGCGGCGTACCGGCGCCGGCGCCGCTGTTCAGCGCCATGCTCAACTACCGCCATGGCCAGGAGGCCAGCGAAGCCCGGCGCCTGGACTGGCAGGGCATCGAGTTCCTCGACGGCCAGGAGCGCAGCAACTACCCGCTGAGCCTCAGCGTGGATGACATGGGCCAAGGGTTCCGCCTGGTGGCCATGACCCCGGCGACGGTTGGCGCCGCGCGGGTCTGCGGGCAGCTGCGGCAGGTACTGCTGGCGTTGGTCGAGGGCCTGGAGGCGCAAGCCGGCCAGACGGCGCTGCAACTGCCGGTGCTGCAGGACGAGGAACGCGCCTTCCTGTTGCAGGACTGCAACGCGACAGCGCGGGCCAATGATTCCGAGCTGCCGATCCAGGCGCTGTTCGAGCGGCAGGCAGCACGCGCCCCCGAAGCGATTGCCGTGCAAGCTGAAGCGGGGCAACTGAGCTACCACGAGCTCAACGTCCAGGCCAACCGCCTGGCTCACCACCTGATCGCATTGGGTGTGAAACCCGACGACCGGGTGGCGATCTGCGTCGAGCGCGGCCTGCCGCTGCTGGTCGGCCTGCTGGCGATCCTCAAGGCCGGTGGCGCCTACGTACCGCTCGACCC
>NZ_JBMDJQ010000072.1:0-5181 GCF_057809275.1 Pseudomonas sp. FG36 | reverse complement strand
AGTTGAGGATGGCGTGGGAGCGGCGATGCGGCGACCCGACTTGCCCCGCGATGCTTTTGGCGGTTAACAAAACATAACGTCCCGCTCGTTGTTTTCTGTCGGACAAGCCCGATACGATGGCCAGAAGCTATTCCAGGCCTCTGGACCAGGGGTTTCGGCAGTGCCTGGCAATAGATTGACCCACCACAAGAACACAACAGGGGGCAGTCATGAGAGAGCGGATTACGCCACGCCGCAGGCTGGCGGCAGGCGCGATACTGGCACTGGTGCTGGGTATCGGCGCTGGCAATGCCGAGGCGGCGGTGGCCGCCGAGGAATACTCGGTGGAGTCGGCCAAGGCCAGCCAGAGCCTGTTGATCGGCGCCACCCACGCCGGCCAGCGCCTGGTGGTGGTCGGCGATCGCGGCCATATCCTGTTCTCCGACGACCAGGGCAAGACCTGGACCCAAGCCCGGGTGCCCACCCGGCAACTGCTCACCGCAGTGTTCTTCCTCGACGACAAACGCGGCTGGGCGGTCGGCCATGATGCTCAGATCCTCGCCAGCAACGACGGCGGCGCGACCTGGAGCAAGCAGTTCGAAGACCTGTCCCGCGAAGCACCCTTGCTCGATGTGCGTTTCGTCGATGCACAACATGGCTTTGCCGTCGGCGCCTATGGCGCGCTACTGGAGACCACCGATGGCGGCCAGCACTGGCAGGACGTCGCCGAGCGCCTGGACAACCCCGACCAACTTCACCTCAACGCCATCGCCCAGGTGAAGGACGCTGGCCTGTTCATCGTCGGCGAGCAGGGCAGCATGTTCCGCTCCAGCGATGCCGGTCAGAGCTGGACGACGGTGCAAGGCCCCTACGAGGGCTCGCTGTTCGGTGTGATCGGCACCGCCCAGCCCAACACCCTGTTGGCCTACGGCCTGCGCGGCAACCTGTTCCGCTCCACCGATTTCGGCGACAGCTGGCAGCCGATCGAACTCAAGGCCGAACGCGGCCCGCTCGAATTCGGCCTGGCAAGCGCTACGCTTCTCGAGGACGGCAGCCTGGTGCTGGTCGGCAATGGCGGCAGCGTGCTGCGCAGCCATGACGACGGCCAGACCTTCAGCGTGCGCAACCGCGCCGACCGTATCGCCCTGTCGGGTGTCAGCGGCCTGGGCGGTGGCGGCCTGTTGCTGGTCGGGCAAGGGGGCGTGCACCTGGCCTCGGCCGACGGTACCCAGGAGGCGCGTCCATGACCAGCCGGGAGAGCTTCGACATGCAGCACAAGGACAAGGCCACCCTGCTGGAACGCCTGATCTTCAACAACCGCCCCGTGGTCATCGGCATCTGCCTGCTGGTGAGCGTGTTCCTGTTCTGGCAGGCAACGCAGATCCGCCCGTCCACCAGCTTTGAGAAGATGATCCCGCTGCAGCATCCGTTCATCGAGCAGATGATGGAGCACCGCAACGACCTGGCCAACCTCGGCAACACCGTGCGCGTCTCGGTGGAGGCGGTCAACGGCGACATCTTCGACAAGGACTACATGGAGACGCTGCGTCAGATCCATGACGAGGTGTTCTACATCCCCGGCGTCGACCGCGCCGGGCTCAAGTCGCTGTGGAGCCCGAGCGTGCGCTGGAGCGAGGTCACCGAAGAGGGCTTCTCCGGCGGCGAAGTGATCCCCAATACCTACAATGGCTCCCAGGACAGCCTCGACACCCTGCGCGACAACGTGCTCAAGTCGGGCCAGGTGGGGCGCCTGGTGGCCAACAACTTCAAGTCCAGCATCATCGATATCCCGCTGCTGGAGAACCATCCTGACCCGCAGGATCCGGGGCGCCAGGTCAAGCTCGACTACCAGCAGTTCTCCCACCAGCTGGAAGAGAAGATCCGCGACAAGTTCCAGGCGCAGAACCCGAACGTGAAGATTCACATCGTCGGTTTCGCCAAGAAGGTCGGCGATCTGATCGATGGCCTGGTGATGGTGGCGATGTTCTTCGGCGTGGCGCTGGTGATCACCTGGGCGCTGCTGTACTGGTTCACCTGGTGCATCCGCAGCACCATCGCCGTGCTCATCACCACCCTCGTGGCGGTGGTCTGGCAGCTGGGGCTGATGCATGCGGTGGGCTTCGGCCTGGACCCGTACTCGATGCTGGTGCCGTTCCTGATCTTCGCCATCGGCATCTCCCACGGGGTGCAGAAGATCAACGGCATCGCCCTGCAATCCAGTGACGCCGACAACGCCCTGACCGCGGCCCGGCGCACTTTCCGCCAGTTGTTCCTGCCGGGGATGATCGCCATCCTCGCCGATGCCGTGGGCTTCATCACCCTGCTGATCATCGACATCGGCGTAATCCGCGAGCTGGCCATCGGCGCCTCGATCGGCGTGGCGGTGATCGTGTTCACCAACCTGATCCTGCTGCCGGTGGCGATCAGCTACGTCGGCATCAGCCAGAAGGCCATTGCCCGCAGCAAGAAGGATGCGACCCGCGAGCATCCGTTCTGGCGCCTGCTGTCCAACTTCGCCAGCCCCAAGGTAGCGCCGGTATCGGTGGTGCTGGCGCTGCTGGCCTTCGGTGGCGGCCTCTGGTACAGCCAGAACCTGAAGATCGGCGACCTCGACCAGGGCGCGCCGGAGCTGCGCCCGGACTCGCGCTACAACCAGGACAACAGCTTCATCATCAGCAACTACTCGACCAGTTCCGATGTGCTGGTGATCATGGTCAAGACCCCGGCCGAGAGCTGCTCGATCCACTCGACCATGGCGCCGATCGACGAGCTGATGTGGACCATGGACAACACCCCCGGGGTGCAGTCGACCATCTCCCTGGTGACCGTGTCCAAGCAGGTCATCAAGGGCATGAACGAGGGCAGCCTGAAATGGGAAACCCTGTCGCGCAACCCGGATATCCTCAACAACTCCATCGCCCGTGCCGACGGCCTGTACAACGCCGACTGTTCGCTGGCGCCAGTGCTGGTATTCCTCAACGACCACAAGGCCGAGACGCTGGAGCGGGTCACTACCGCGGCCAAGGCTTTCGCCGACAGCCACAGCAAGGAAGGCCTGCAGTTCCTCCTGGCGGCGGGTAATGCCGGCATCGAGGCGGCCACCAACGAAGTGATCAAGTCGGCCGAGCTGACCATCCTGATCCTCGTGTACATCTGCGTGGCGGTGATGTGCATGATCACCTTCCGTTCGTTCGCCGCGACCCTGTGCATTGTCCTGCCGCTGGTGCTGACCTCGGTACTGGGCAACGCGCTGATGGCCTTCATGGGCATTGGCGTGAAGGTCGCCACGCTGCCGGTGGTGGCGCTGGGCGTGGGCATCGGCGTGGACTACGGCATCTACATCTACAGCCGCCTGGAGAGCTTCCTGCGCGCCGGCCTGCCGTTGCAGGAGGCCTACTACGAGACCCTGCGCTCCACCGGCAAGGCGGTGCTGTTCACCGGCCTGTGCCTGGCCATCGGCGTGTGCACCTGGATCTTCTCGGCGATCAAGTTCCAGGCCGACATGGGCCTGATGCTGACCTTCATGCTGCTGTGGAACATGTTCGGCGCCCTGTGGCTGCTGCCGGCGCTGGCGCGGTTCCTGATCAAGCCAGAGAAATTGGCGGGCAAGGAGGGCGGGTCGATCTTTGCCCATTGAGTGACGCCATTATCGCGGGTCAAGTCGCATCGGCGCACCGCCGACGCGACTTGACCCGCGATTGCGTATAATGGCGGCCTTTGTCTGAAATGGTATTACCATGACCACCCTCGCCACTGCCCTCGCAGCCTGCGACATGCTCCTGATCGACGGCCTGCACGCCTTCGACTTTACCCTCGACGAATCCGGCCTCACCATCGAATGCATGGACGGCCGTCAACTGCGCCGCTGGACCTTCACCCCCGAGCAGATCGCTGCCGCTAATGGCGCGGGCGACGACTGGAGCCTGGCCACTGATGAAGGCGAGCATCGTCTAGTCTGTATGAGTGCTTTTCGTGCCCCGGATGAAGAAGACGATGAACAGGAAATGGACACGCCTGCTGACCGCTAGCCTCATGGCTTTGTCAGTCAACGCCCAGGCCGCCACGTTGCTGGTGGGCAGCTACACCGACAACGGCAGCGAAGGGATCTACCGCTACGACTTCAACGCTCGCACTGGCCAGATCGACGCCAAGCCTCGGCAGGTGGTCAAGAGTGTCAGCCCCTCGTGGCTGGTGCTGTCTGCCGACCAGCGCCAGCTGTTCGCGGTCAATGAAACGCCCAAGGGCAACGTCAGCAGCTTCTCGCTGGGCAGCAAGGGCGAGATCAAGCTGCTGAACCAGGTGCCCAGCCAGGGCGACGAGCCGACCCACGCCAGCCTGAGCCATGACCAGCGCTACCTGTTTGTCGCCAACTATGCCGTTGCTCCCGACCCCGGTGGCAGCCTGGTGGTGATCCCGGTGGCCAGGGACGGCAAGCTCAAGCCGGTAGTGCAGCAGGCCAAGCACACGCCAAGCCAGGTCAACCCCGAGCGCCAGGCCGGTGCCCATGTGCATTCGCTGGTGCTGTCGCCCGATGGCCGCCACCTGTATGCCAGCGACCTGGGCGCGGACAAGGTGTTCATCTACCGCTACGACGGCGCCAGCCCCGAGCATCCACTGAGCCCGGCGATTCCGCCGTCAGTGGCGTTGCCACCGGGCAGTGGCCCGCGTCATCTGCTGTTCGACGCCAAGGGCCGGCATGCCTACCTGACGCTGGAGATGAGCGCCGAGGTGGTGGTATTCGATGTGCAGGACGGTGCTCTGACCGAGCGCCAGCGCGTGCCGCTGACCGACAGCAAGGATGCAGCGGCTAGGGCCGCGGGCGGGTTGCACCTGTCGGCCGATGGCCGCTTCCTCTATGTCAGCAATCGCGGCACCGCCAACGAGATCGTGGTGTATGCGGTAGGCAAGGATGACGGCCAACTGAGACTGCTGCAGCGCCGGTCGGTCGAGGGCGACCATCCCCGCGAGTTTGCCCTAGACCCCAGTGGCAACTACCTGCTGGTGGCTAATCAGAAGAGCAACCAGATCGTGGTCATGCGCCGCGATCCGCGCAGCGGCACGCTGGGGGACACCGTGCAGACGTTGGCGCAGCAGGCGCCTTCGGACCTCAAGTTCCTCGAATAATGGCAGCGGCTGAAAACCTCCGGCGTGGGGGGGGGGGGGGGGGGGGGGGGGGGGGGGGGGGGGGGGGGGGGGGGGGGG
>NZ_JBMDJQ010000071.1:0-5707 GCF_057809275.1 Pseudomonas sp. FG36 | reverse complement strand
CATTGCTCGTGGGAGCGGCGGTTCGCCGATGCGACTTGCCCCGCGATTCTGCCAGCGCTTACTTGCCGGTCCACTCCTTGACCCGCTCCGGATGCTTGGTCACCCAGTCCTTGGCCGCTGCCTCCGGCTTGGCGCCTTCCTGGATCGCCAGCATCACCTCACCGATCTCATCCTTGGACTGCCACTGGAACTTCTTGAGGAACTCGGCCACTTCCGGGGCCTTGCTCGCCAGTTCCTTGCTACCGATGCTGTTGACGGTTTCGGCGGCACCGTACACGCCTTTCGGATCCTCGAGGAACTTCAGCTTCCATTTGGCGAACATCCAGTGCGGTACCCAGCCGGTCACGGCAATGGACTGTTGCTTGGCGTAGGAGCGGCCCAGTTCCGCGGTCATCGCCGCGCCGGAACTGGCGGTCAGCTTGTAGCCGGTCAAGCCGTAGTCCTTGATGGCCTGATCGGTCTTGAGCATGACCCCGGAGCCGGCATCGATACCGACGATCTTCTGCTTGAAGCTCTGATCGGTCTTGAGATCTTCGATACTGTTGGCCTTGACGTACTCGGGGACGATCAGGCCGATCTTGGCGTCCTTGAAGTTGGGGCCGTAGTCGACCACGTTGTCCTTGTTCTTGGTCCAGTACTCGCCGTGGGTCACCGGCAGCCAGGCCGAGAGCATGGCGTCGAGCTTGCCGGTGGCCACGCCCTGCCACATGATGCCGGTGGCAACGGCCTGCAGCTTCACGTCATAGCCGAGTTTCTGCCTGATCACTTCGGCGGCCACGTTGGTGGTGGCGACGCTGTCGGACCAGCCATCCACGTAACCGATGCTGACTTCCTTGGCCATTGCCTGCGCAGTACTCATGGCCAAAACCAGGGCGGTGCCCACGCCCAGGAAACGTCGCATTCTTGTAATAGTCGCCATCAAAGCATCCCTCGTCAGGTCTTGGAGATTGCATCATCGACCTGCCTCGCCCTGCGACCTGCTCTGTCAGCGACCTTCAGCGAGCGATCAGCGACAGCACTGTGCCATTAGCGCCATGCAACTGTGGCGGTCTGCGCGATCCTTGCATGCCAAAGGCTTGGCGCCGGGCTACTATCACGAGTCCTCGGGGCTGCGCAGCGGCCCCAGTTCCCGAATACGACGATGGACCGCCCGATGTTGCGCACGCTCTACCTGCTCGCCAGCCTGCTCGCCTTCCTCTGTCTCGCCGCCCTCTGGTATGGGCTCGGCAGGCCGGTGCACCTGCCCGATGCCGCCAGCCCGACGCACAAGCTGCAGTGCGCCTCGTACACCCCCTTCGACAAGGACCAGTCGCCCTTCGACCAGCCGTTCCGTCTGCGCCCGGCGCGCATGGACGCCGACCTGGCGTTGCTCAGCGAGCGTTTCCAGTGCATCCGCACCTATTCGATGACCGGCCTCGAGGCGATCCCGGCGCTGGCGCGCAAACACGGGCTGAAAGTGATACTCGGCGCCTGGGTCAACGCCAACCCGGTGGACACCGACAAGGAAGTCGAGTTGCTGATCGCCGCGGCCAACGCCAACCCCGATGTGGTCAGCGCGGTGATCGTCGGCAACGAGGCGCTGTTGCGCAAGGAAGTCACCGGCGAACGCCTGGCCGGCCTGATCGCCAAGGTCAAACGCCAGGTCAGCGTGCCAGTGACCTACGCCGATGTCTGGGAGTTCTGGCTGCAGCATCCGCAGATCGCACCGGCGGTGGATTTCCTGACCATCCACCTGCTGCCCTACTGGGAGGACGAGCCCCGCGGCATCGATGCGGCGCTGGCCCATGTCGCCGAGGTGCGCCAGGTGTTCGGCAACCGCTTTGCGCCCAAGGACATCCTGATCGGCGAAACCGGCTGGCCAAGCGAGGGCCGCCAGCGCGAAACCGCCGAGCCGAGCCGGGTCAACGAGGCCCGCTTCATCCGCGGCTTCGTCGCCCTGGCCGAAGCCAACGGCTGGCGCTACAACCTGATCGAAGCCTTCGACCAGCCGTGGAAGCGCGCCAGCGAAGGCGCCGTGGGCGGCTACTGGGGGCTGTACGACGCCGACCGCCACGATAAGGGCGTGCTCGAAGGGCCGGTGAGCAACCTGGCACTGTGGCCACAATGGTTGCTGGCCAGCGTGGTTCTGGTGCTGGCGGTCCTGGCCTTGGCCGGGCGCCCGGCCGACCAGCGCGCCGCCCTGCTGCTGCCGTTGCTGGCGGCCCTGGGCGCCGGCTGTCTGGGACTGTGGGGTGAGCTGATGCGCACCAACGCGCGTTTTGCCGGCGAATGGCTGTGGGCGTTTGCCCTGGCCGGGCTGAACCTGCTGGTGCTGGCCCACGGCGCGCTGGCGCTGGCCCGCCGTGACGGCTGGCGCCAGCGGCTGTTCGCCTGGCTCGAGGCGCACGCGGGCATATGGTTGCTGGCGGCGGGTTTCGCAGCGGCAGTGAGCATGCTGGCGATGGTGTTCGATCCGCGCTATCGCAGTTTCCCCAGCGCGGCATTGCTGCTGCCGGCGCTGGTCTATCTGTTGCGGCCAGTACCGGCGCGGCGGGCGGAGGTGGCGCTACTGGCCTTCATCGTAGGTGCCGGAGTAGCGCCGCAGCTGTTCCGCGAAGGGCTGCAGAATTCGCAAGCGTGGGGCTGGGCGGTGGTCAGCGTGTTGATGGTCGGGGCGTTGTGGCGCAGCCTGAGGTTGCGCCCGGCGTGAAACCGAGCGCGAGGACTTCATCCTCGATTCGCCGGCAAGCCGGCTCCCACAGAAAAGCGCTTCAGACCTTGCCGGCGATGGGCCGCCTCAGCGGCCCTGTATCTACCGTACCAGCCGCAACCCCGCCAGGACCAACGCAAACACCGCGATGCTCGCGGTATACAGCACCAGCGCCGGCACCCCGAACACCAACGCCAGCACCGCCAGCCACCAGCCGCCCCGTCCCGGCCACAGCTGGCAGACCAGCGCCAGGCCCAGCGCCCCCCAGGCCATGACCTGGAAATGAATTCCCAGCCCGAGCAATGATCGCGCCTGGCACTGCCAGATCGCCCCTGGAGCGCTGCACACCCCCACCCACCGGGCATCCTCCATCAACCCATAACGCACGCCATAGCTGGCCGCCAGCCACAGGCCCAGGCACGCCAGCAAGACAAAGAGTGGCCAGGTACGAGACATCCGGTTCTCCAACAGCGGTAATGGAAACGCTGCATGATCCCCCAGTGGGGTGATGAAAGGCAAAATCATGGCCAGGCAGCTATGTTGCACAAGACAAACGTTGGCTGGCGCGGCAACATCTGGTGCGACGAACGACAGGGCGACGGGCAACTTTGTCCAGTCGGCCGTGGTCCTAGTGTCCTGTCCTGGAAACAAGACGTTCACTTCTGCCCGCAAAGGTGAAGGTTTTTCCGAGACAGGACACTAGGGTCTGTACGAAATGTGTCTGCGCGAAGACCAGACAAGGCGAAACGGGGGGAGGAAGCGGAGTGTACTGGAGTACATGAGCATTCCGAGCCCCGTTTCAACGCAGTATGGGCGAGCGCAGATACATTTCGTACAGAGCCTGGCCTGCGTACCGCACGACCTTGCACTTTCCTTGGGGGACTACATGCTTCGATCTTTGCGCCTTGCCGCCCTGCTGGGTGGCCTGCTCATGGCGGTGGCCGCCTCGGCGCGGGATATCGATGCCGCGAGCTACGGTTACCCGTTGACCAACCCGTTCGAGGCGACCATCGCCACCACGCCGCCGGAGCAGCGCCCGACGCTGCCCAGCGACGATGACATCGACCAGGCCGACTACAGCCTCACCCTGCGCCCGGAGCGCGAGTTCACCCTGCCCGACAATTTCTGGTCGGTGAAGAAACTGCGTTACCGCCTGGCCAAGCAAGACCACGAAGCGCCGCTGATCTTCCTGATCGCCGGCACCGGCGCGCCCTACTCCAGCAGCATCAACGAATACCTGAAGAAGCTGTTCTACCAGGCCGGCTACCATGTGGTGCAGCTGTCCTCGCCCACCAGCTGGGACTTCATGAGCGCCGCCTCGCGCTTCGCCACCCCCGGGGTGTCGAGCGAGGACGCCAAGGACCTGTATCGGGTCATGCAGGCGGTGCGCGCCCAGCAAGCGCGCCTGCCGGTCAGCGAGTACTACCTCACTGGCTACAGCCTGGGCGCACTGGACGCGGCGTTCGTCAGCAAGCTCGACGAAACCCGCCAGAGCTTCAAGTTCAAGCGTGTGCTGCTGCTCAACCCGCCGGTCAACCTGTACACCTCGATCACCAACCTGGACAAGCTGGTGCAGACCCGGGTCAAGGGCATCGACCGCAGCACCACCTTCTATGAACTGATGCTGGAAAAGCTCACCCGCTACTTCCAGGACAAGGGCTACATCGACCTCAACGATGCGTTGCTCTACGACTTCCAGAAGTCGCGGGAGCACCTGTCCAACGAGCAGATGGCCATGCTCATCGGCACCTCGTTCCGCTTCTCGGCCGCCGACATCGCCTTTACCTCCGACCTGATCAACCGGCGCGGGCTGATCATTCCGCCGAAGTTCCCGATCACCGAGGGCAGCAGCCTGGAGCCCTTCTTCAAACGGGCCCTGCAGTGCGACTTCGACTGCTACCTGACCGAGCAGGTGATCCCCATGTGGCGCGCGCGCACCGACGGCAACAGCCTGCTGCAACTGATCGATCAGGTGAGCCTGTACGCGTTGGAGGACTATCTGCGCGACAACCCGAAGATCGCCGTGATGCACAACGCCGACGATGTCATCCTCGGCCCCGGCGACATCGGCTTCCTGCGCCGGGTCTTCGGCGAACGCCTGACGCTCTACCCCCATGGCGGCCATTGCGGCAACCTCAACTACCGCGTCAACAGCGACGCCATGCTGGAGTTCTTCCGTGGTTAACAGACTGCTGCTCGTCACCGCCCTGCTCGCCAGCGGCTGCGCCCTGGCCGAGGAAGTCGCGCCGCGTGCCAGCGTGGTCGAGGCCGACAAGACCGAAACGCTCACCGTGGAATCCGACGGTTTCGTCGACCCGCTGCGCGAACTGAAATTCAACCCCGGCCTGGACCAGCGCGAGTTCGAACGCTCGACCCTGGCCGCGCTGAACATCTACGACCCGCTGGAGTCGCTGAACCGGCGCATCTACCACTTCAACTACCGCTTCGACGAGTGGGTGTTCCTGCCGGTGGTCGACGGCTACCGCTACATCACCCCGAGCTTCGTGCGCACCGGGGTGAGCAACTTCTTCAACAACCTGGGTGATGTGCCCAACCTGTTCAACAGTGTGCTGCAGCTCAAGCCCAAGCGCTCGGCGCAGATCACCGCCCGATTGATGTTCAACACCATCATCGGGGTCGGCGGCTTGTGGGACCCGGCGACCAAGATGGGCCTGCCTCGGCAGAGCGAGGACTTCGGCCAGACCCTGGGCTTCTACGGGGTGCCGGACGGACCGTACCTGATGCTGCCGATCCTCGGCCCGTCGAACCTGCGCGACACCACCGGGCTGGTGGTGGATTACGTGGGGGAGAAGGAAATCAACTACCTGAACGTACCCGACACCGCCAGCGACCACCCGGAGCTCACCGTGCTGCGGGCAGTGGACAAGCGCTACACCACCAACTTCCGCTACGGGCAGACCAACTCACCGTTCGAGTACGAGAAGCTGCGATACGTGTACACCCAGTCGCGCAAGTTGCAGATCGCCGAGTAAGCATGGGGCCGCTGGGGGGGGGGGG
>NZ_JBMDJQ010000070.1:0-5966 GCF_057809275.1 Pseudomonas sp. FG36 | reverse complement strand
TCATGGAACACCCTCCGGTTGGGGATCAGGTGTCCAACTTTCGGGGGTCAGTTCACGTAAGGGCGAAAAGGTGACTATGCGTCATTATAGCAAATGAATGCGCTTACAACTGTGAAAACCCACGCCGATCGCATTTGACTTTGACTTACACAGCGTGTGTTTTAAAAGTTATATGCGCATTCATTCGCCATGTCGACGCACATGTGTCAGCGATGTCTCAAGTCCATACATCTTGGGAAAAGGAGGCAAAACCGTTCGGCTCCATTCATCCGGCCCCTACGCTTCGCTCCAGGGTCCCCTCACTCCGGGCTCCTGAAGTCGCAATTTGTGTCGCCTGAACTATCGCGCGCTTAGAAGCAACAGCAAGGGCAAAAGCTGGGCTGGGCTGGGCTGGGCTGGGCTGGGCTGGGCGTAATGATCTTGCGGAGCATGCCTGCATGACATTGCATTGGTGCAAAGAGCCGACTGCGTCGTTAAATATTATTGACCTCACTTGCGCCAAACCCTTGTCACTCAAGGCTCCGACGGCCTACAACCCCCGAAAAATGGCGGCTTGAGGCTTCGTCACTCGTTTGACATATCGAACGGCTCTGGCAAGCTATGAGTCAGGCCCCGACCGACATCGCCTGCAGGGCGAGCCGGCAGTGCTCGGGGCTTCAGGCAGCACTCAAGGCCCCGGCCGTGCGCCTGCACAACAACGACAGGCATGACCTGTCTCAAGGTGACATATGTCCAACAGCAACATTGGCAACAAGCAACCTTCCCTGCGCAAACCCGTCGTCCTGATGACCATGGGCAGCCAAGAGCGCAAAGGCCATGACTATCAGGTCATGACCCACAAATACATCTCCCCGCTGGTCGAGTTCTCCGGTTGTGTCCCGGTCCTGGTGCCCACCTGCTGCGGCGTCGAAGACCTCGAGACCTACCTGGACATGGCCGACGGCGTGTACCTGACCGGTGCCGGCAGCAACATCGACCCGGCCCTCTACGGCCAGGACAACCAGACGCCCGGCAAGGGCCAGGACAAGGACCGCGACCTGTTCGACATTCCGCTGGTCAAGGCGGCGATCAAGCGTGGCCTGCCGATCTTCGGCATCTGCCGCGGCATGCAGGAAATCAACGTGGCCCTCGGTGGCGACATCTACCAGAAGGTCTACGCCGAGCCAGGCTTCAACGACCACCGGGAAAACCCAGAAGATCCGGTCGAGGTCCAGTACGCCCAGGTGCACGGCGTGAAGATCAAGCCGGGTAGCTGGCTGCGCGACACCCTGGGCAGCGACGAAATTCGCGTCAACTCGCTGCACGGCCAGGGCCTGCGCAACCTGGGCGCCGGCATCGAGCCGATCGCCCATGCCGAGGATGGCCTGGTCGAGGCGATCCACGCCCCGAGCATCTCGCCCTTCCTGTTCGCGGTGCAGTGGCACCCGGAGTGGCAGGCGGCGAAGAACCCTGATTCGATCAAGATGTTCCAGGCCTTCGGCGACGCCTGCCGCGCCCAGGTCCGCAAGTCCCAGGTCAAGCGCAACCAGGCCGCCTGACCCTCTGAAGCTTCGTTAGCTTTGATCGCGGGGCGGCGCAAGGTCGCCCCCGTTTCCCACGGTCACCCTCTGCTGGTCCCAGAACACCTCCCGTGGAAGCGGGCGGCGGGCTTGTGCCTGTCTCCGCGATCTTTTTTCCTCTCTCCCTCATAGAGATACGATGACTCATAAGGTCTCGTGTCGTCTTGCCGCCCCTATCGCAGCGCAAGCCCGCTCCCGCAGCCCGGCAGAGCTGTCACGTCATGACTATAGGCGCGGGCTGCCCACGCGCTGAGGCCAGATCTGATCACTACCCCTCAGAAAATCCATGGACAGGGCTAGTCACAGAACAAGTTGTACGATAACTTACCTCTCACCTTGGTACCTCCTCCTTCCAAGCGCCACAGGATGCCTACAACAATGAATCCACAAGAACTGCAATCCATCCTCTCCCACGGCCTGCTGTCGTTCCCTGTCACCGACTTCGACGCGGCCGGCGACTTCAACCCCGCAGGCTATGTCAAACGCCTGGAATGGCTTGCCCCGTATGGCGCCAGCGCGCTGTTCGCCGCCGGTGGCACTGGCGAGTTCTTCTCCCTGGCCGCCAGCGAGTACAGCCAGGTGATCAAGACCGCCGTCGACACCTGCGCCACCTCGGTACCGATCCTCGCCGGCGTCGGCGGCTCGACCCGCCAGGCCATCGAATACGCCAAAGAGGCTGAACGCCTGGGCGCCAAGGGCCTGCTGCTGCTGCCCCACTACCTCACCGAAGCCAGCCAGGACGGCGTCGCCGCCCATGTCGAGGCGGTGTGCAAGGCGGTGAACATCGGCGTGGTGGTCTACAACCGCAACGTCTGCCGGCTGAACGCCGACCTGCTGGAACGCCTGGCCGAGCGCTGCCCGAACCTGATCGGCTACAAGGACGGCCTGGGCGACATCGAGCTGATGGTGTCGATTCGTCGCCGCCTGGGCGATCGTTTCAGCTACCTGGGTGGCCTGCCCACCGCCGAGGTGTATGCTGCGGCGTACAAGGCGCTCGGAGTGCCGGTGTATTCGTCGGCGGTGTTCAACTTCGTGCCCAAGACCGCGATGGACTTCTACCACGCCATCGCCCGCGACGATCACGCCACCGTGGCCAAGCTGATCGACGACTTCTTCCTGCCGTACCTGGACATCCGCAACCGCAAGGCCGGTTACGCCGTGAGCATCGTCAAGGCCGGGGCGAAGCTCGCCGGTTATGACGCGGGCCCCGTGCGCACGCCGCTGACCGACCTCACCGCGCAGGAGTACGAGATGCTCGCCGCGCTGATGGACAAGATGGGCCCGCAATAAGCGAGCACCCCGCGGCCTGCCAAAGCCGCCGCCGGAGCAGGGACGCCCCGCTCCGGCCTACAAACAATCCCCGTATAAAAATAACGAGTGGGAGTAACCAGCATGCAAGCGACGCAAAAGACGCATGTACGCTACCTGATCCTGTTGATGCTGTTCCTGGTGACCACCATCAACTACGCCGACCGCGCCACCATCGCCATCGCCGGCTCCAGCCTGCAGAAAGACCTGGGCATCGACGCGGTCACCCTCGGCTACATCTTCTCCGCCTTTGGCTGGGCGTACGTGGCCGGGCAGATCCCCGGCGGCTGGCTGCTCGACCGCTTCGGCTCGAAGAACGTCTACGCCTTCAGCATCTTCACCTGGTCGCTGTTCACCCTGCTGCAGGGCTTCGTCGGCGGGCTGCCTGTGGCCTGGGCGGTGGTCACGCTGTTCACCCTGCGCTTCCTGGTGGGCTTCGCCGAAGCGCCGTCGTTCCCCGGCAACGCGCGGATCGTCGCGGCCTGGTTCCCCACCCAGGAGCGCGGCACCGCCTCGGCGATCTTCAACTCGGCGCAGTACTTCGCCACCGCGCTGTTCGCCCCGATCATGGGCTGGATCGTCTTCACCTTCGGCTGGGAACATGTGTTCGTGGTCATGGGCGTACTGGGTATCGTGTTCTCGGCGGTGTGGATGAAGACCATCTACAACCCGCGCCAGCACCCACGCATCGGCCAGGCCGAACTCGACCATATCGAACAGAACGGCGGCCTGGTGGACATGGACCAGAAACGCGGCGGCGACGGCCCGAAATGGGGCTACATCAAGCAGCTGCTGACCAGCCGCATGCTGCTGGGCGTCTACCTCGGCCAGTACTGCATCAACGCCATCACCTACTTCTTCCTCACCTGGTTCCCGGTTTACCTGGTGCAGGAGCGCGGCATGACCATCCTCAAGGCCGGCTTCATCGCTTCACTGCCGGCGGTATGCGGCTTCATCGGCGGGGTGCTCGGCGGGGTGCTGTCGGACTGGTTGCTGCGTCGCGGCAACTCGCTGACCTTCTCGCGCAAGCTGCCGATCGTCTGCGGCCTGCTGCTGTCGACCACCATGGTGTTCTGCAACTACGTCGAGGCCGAATGGATGGTGGTCGGCTTCATGACCCTGGCGTTCTTCGGCAAGGGCATCGGCGCCTTGGGCTGGGCGGTGGTCGCCGACACCTCGCCCAAGCAGATCGCCGGCCTGTCGGGCGGGCTGTTCAACACCTTCGGCAACATCGCCTCGATCACCACGCCGATCGTCATCGGCTACATCATCAGCGCCACCGGTTCGTTCAAATGGGCCCTGGTGTATGTGGGCGCCAACGCCCTGGTGGCGGTGTTCAGCTACCTGGTGATCGTCGGCCCGATCAAGCGCATCGAGCTCAATGAGCCGCCCAAGCGCGAACCTGCGCCCGACGCCGAACTGGCCCGCCAGTAAGCCGGACACGTCGGCGCCCAACGGCGCCGGCGACAGCACCACGCCTGAGAGACAAGACAAGAAGGGCCTGACCATGCAGTTGATCGAACATTCCGAGTCGCCCCGCTACGTACGCCTGCACCCCGACGACAACGTCGTGGTGGTGGTCAACGACGGCGGCCTGGGCGAAGGCGCGCGCTTTGCCGATGGCCTGACCCTGGTCGAGGGCGTACCGCAGAGCCACAAGGTCGCCACCGTGGACATTCGCAAGGGCGAGGCGGTGCGCCGCTATGGCCAGGTCATCGGCCATGCCCTGGCAGACCTGCGCCAGGGCAGTTGGGTCAAGGAAGATCAACTGGCGATGCCGGCCGCGCCCGAGCTTGCCAGCCTGCCACGCTGCGACGCCGTGCCCGCCGCCCTGCCGCCACTCGACGGCTTCACCTTCGAGGGCTACCGCAACGCCGACGGCAGCGTCGGCACCCGCAACATCCTCGGCATCACCACCACCGTGCAGTGCGTGACCGGCGTGCTCGACCACGCGGTCAAGCGTATCCGCGCCGAACTGCTGCCCCGCTACCCCAATGTCGACGATGTGGTCGCCCTCACCCACAGCTACGGCTGCGGCGTGGCGATCAACGCCCGCGACGCCTACATCCCGATCCGCACCGTGCGCAACCTGGCGCGCAACCCCAATCTTGGCGGCGAGGCGCTGGTCATCAGCCTGGGCTGCGAAAAGCTCCAGGCCGGCCAGGTGATGCACGACGGCGATCCGTCCGTGGACCTCAGCGAGCCATGGCTATACCGCCTGCAGGATGCGACGCTGGGCTTCGGCGAGATGATCGAGCAGATCATGACCCTGGCCGAGACCCGCCTGAAAAAGCTCGACCAGCGCCGCCGCGAGAGCGTGCCGGCCAGCGAACTGATCCTCGGCATGCAGTGCGGCGGCAGCGACGCCTTCTCCGGCATCACCGCCAACCCGGCGCTGGGCTATGCCGCCGACCTGCTGGTGCGCGCCGGGGCGACGGTGCTGTTCTCGGAAGTTACCGAGGTACGCGACGCCATCTACATGCTCACCTCCCGCGCCGAAACGCCGGAGGTCGCCGAAGCATTGGTGCGCGAAATGGACTGGTACGACCGCTACCTGCAGCAGGGCGCCGCCGATCGCAGCGCCAACACCACGCCGGGCAACAAGAAAGGCGGTTTGTCCAACATCGTCGAAAAAGCCCTGGGCTCGATCGTCAAGTCCGGCAGCGGCGCGATCCAGGGCGTGCTCGGCCCCGGCGAGCGGGTAACGCGCAAGGGCCTGATCTTCTGCGCCACCCCGGCCAGCGACTTCGTCTGCGGCACCTTGCAGCTGGCGGCCGGGATGAACCTGCATGTGTTCACCACTGGTCGCGGCACGCCCTATGGCCTGGCCATGGCGCCGGTGGTCAAGGTGTGCACCCGCAGCGAGCTGGCCCAGCGCTGGCCGGACCTCATCGACATCGACGCCGGGCGCATCGCCAACGGCCGGGCGAGCATCGAGGAGCTGGGCTGGGAGCTGTTCCATTACTACCTGGACGTGGCCAGCGGCCGCAGGCAGACCTGGGCCGAACAGCACGGGCTGCACAACGACATCACCCTGTTCAACCCAGCACCGATCACCTGACCGACACAGGTAGCGTGGGGGGGGGGGGGGGGGGGGGG
>NZ_JBMDJQ010000007.1:0-183243 GCF_057809275.1 Pseudomonas sp. FG36 | reverse complement strand
CATCCTGGGGCGCAGCGCTTGACGGGCATCCATGCCCGTCACCTCCCTCCGCAAGGCCTGCGTTCGGCCTCCTGAAGTCGCGAAGTTACGGGCGGCGCCTGCACTGGCGCAGCTGTCGCTAGCGGGCTTCGGGGGTAGACTCCTGATCGGCAACGGCAACGGCAACGGCAACGGCAACGGCAACGGCAACGGCCCACGGTGGCGTGTACTTCGCCACGTAGACGCCTGGCTTGCACAGGAGCCGGATGTGATCAAATACCCCCGTAATCCCTAAGCCCCACCTCATGTGAACCGTTCATCAAAAAAGCTGTAGACACATTGTCTAACGGCGCCCTATATTCATTATACAAACTGTAGACACAAGCATATGACAACCAAAAAGGCCGCCATGAAAGCCAACGCTGATGTCCAACCGTCCACCGACGAGGTGCCCATCGATCGCAAGGGCGTGCTTGCCGAGGCCCTGCGCCGGCGCATCCTCAGCATGGAGCTGGCGCCGGGAGCGGTGGTCGACGAACTGGCGCTGTGCGACGAATTCGGCCTGTCGCGGCCTCCGGTTCGCGAGCTGTTGCGGCAGATGGCTGCCGAGGGTTATGTGGAGCTTGAGGCCAACCGGGCCCCGCGGGTGGCGGCGATGAACCACGATTCGCTGCACAGCTTCTTCCTGGCCGCGCCGCTGATCTACATCGCCACCACGCAACTGGCAGCCACCCATGCCACGGCGGCGGAGATCGAAGGGCTCAAGGCCATCCAGGCACTGTTCCGCCAGGCCATCGAGAGCAAGGACGTGGAAAACCGCGTGCTCTACAACGATGCCTTCCACCTGGAGATCGGCAAGATCGCCCACAACGACTACCTGCTGCCCAGCCTGCGCCGCCTGCTGATCGACCACACCCGCCTGGGCAAGATCTTCTACCGTCACCCGACCACCGACGACATGCAGCGCGACCTCGAGCTGGCCTGCATGCAACACGATCAGATGATCGAGGCGATCGAACGCCGCGATCCGCAAACCGCGGGGCAACTGGTGCGCGAGCACTTCGAGCTGTCCCGTCGGCGCATGGCCGAATACGCGGCGCCCCAGGGAATGGAAGTGGCACTGGCCTTGTGACGTGATGCTCACCGCCCCCCAATCTTCCGGCAGGAGGCCGGAACGGGCGGGCGTGATGAGGAACAGACCTAACAACAATATCTGGTTCCTGAAATGACAAAGATCACCTCGTTGCCCGCCGATGACAGTACCTGCGGCTGGTACCACCTGAGCAAGGGGCGCCGCACCCGGGTGCCGCACGCCGGCCATACCACGGCGCGCTGGGTCATCGTCGGTGCCGGGTTCACCGGCCTTGCCGCCGCGCGGCAGCTGGCGCTGAACTTTCCCGAGCAGCAGATCGTGCTGCTGGAAGCCCAGGAGGTCGGCTTCGGCTCGTCCGGGCGCAACGCCGGGTTCGCCATCGACCTGCCCCATGACATCGGTGCCGACGACTACATCGGCGACATCGGCGTGGCGAGCAAGACGCTCAAGCTCAACCTCAGTGGCCAGGCGTTCCTCAAGGAGCTGGTGGAGCGCTTCCAGATCGACTGCCAGATGAAGCACTGCGGCAAGTACCAGGCCGCCGTCGAGCCACGCGGCATCGCCGTGCTCGATGCCTACCGCCGGGGCCTGGACAAGCTCGGCCAGCCCTACGAGATGATCGAGGCAGACGAGCTGCCCGAACACATCGGCACCACGTTCTACCGCAAGGCCCTGTTCACCCCGGGCACTTCGCTGGTGCAGCCCTCGGCGCTGGTCAAGGGGCTTGCCGACAGCCTGCCAGCCAATGTCACCCTGTACGAGCACACGCCGATCACCGAGGTCGAGTACGGCGCCAAGACCGTGCTGCGGCACGCCAACGGCTCGATCACCACCGACAAGCTGATCCTCACCACCAATGCCTTCGGCATGAGCTTCGGTTTCCTCAAGGGCCGCATGCTGCCGGTGTTCACCTATGCCAGCCTGACCCGCCCGATGACGCCCGAGGAACAGCTGCGCCTGGGCGGTAAGCCATACTGGGGGGTGATCCCGGCCGATCCGTTCGGCACCACCGTGCGGCGCACGCCGGACAATCGCCTGCTGATCCGCAACAGCTTCAGCTTCAACCCCGATGGCCGGGCCAACCGCAAGTACCTGGAGTGCTTCGCCGTGCGCCATCGCGATGCCTTCGAGCGGCGCTTCCCGATGGTCTCCGGCCTGCCGTTCGAGCATACCTGGGGTGGCGCGCTGGCGATGTCGCGCAACCACACGGGCTTCTTCGGCGAACTGTCGCCCAATGTCTATGGCGCCCTGTGCTGCAACGGCCTGGGCGTGACCCGCGGCACGGCCACCGGCAAGTTGCTGGCCGACTGGCTGGCGGGCGAACGCAATGAACTGATCGATTTCGTGCTGAATGCACCGGGCCCCTGCGCCAATCCACCGGCCGCGCTGGTGTCGCTGGGCCTTAACCTTAATCTCAAGTGGGGGCAATACCGCGCCGGGCAAGAAAGTTGATGTGATTTAAAGCGTTATTAACAACTTGATATTCGCTGGGCGTTGATTGCCCGGCCTGCGGTTTCTATTGCGTGCTGTTTGGGTTCGAAGTGCAACTTCGACCGTTCGGAGCTGAAATTGAATTTCGGTTTCGCGGGTTCGCTCGCCCTGAAAACGGCCTGCGTTTGATGATGGCAGGAGACAATAATGACAAATACCAATGTATCAATCGAAGACGTACCGCTTAATCGCTTTCATCAATTGCTCACCGTGCGTTCCGGCGGTGGCTCGTTCGTCGATGGCTATGTGCTGAGCATCATTGGCGTGGCCCTGGTGCAGATGTCCGCGGGCCTTTCGTTGAGCAGTTTCTGGCAGGGCATGATCGCCGCTTCGGCGTTGATCGGGATTTTCTTCGGCGGCTTTCTCGGTGGCTGGCTGACCGACCGCTTCGGGCGCAAACGGGTGTTCTTCGTCGGCCCCACCTTGTTCATTCTCGCCTCGCTCAGCCAGTTCTGGGTGGAGTCGGGGCTGGTGCTGTTCCTGCTGCGTTTCACGCTCGGTATCGCCGTGGGCATCGAATACCCCGTGGCCACTTCGCTGCTGGTGGAGTTCCTGCCCAGGAAGAACCGCGGCCCGCGCCTGGCCACCCTGACCATTCTCTGGTTCGCCGGTGCGGCCTTCGCCTACATCCTCGGCGACTTCCTCCTGCGTCAGGGCGGCGACGATGCCTGGCGCCTGGTGCTGGCCAGTCCGGCGCTGATCGGCGCGCTGCTGGTCCTGATCCGCCTGGGGACGCCGGAGTCGCCGCGCTGGCTGCTGAGCAAGGGCCGCGCAAGTGAAGCCGAGGCGGTGATCAAGAGCGTCTACGGCGACACCTTCTCCCTGCGCAACCTGCCCGAGGAACCGGAGCAGAAGAAACTGTCGTTCCTCAGCCTGCTGCATTCGGGCTATGGCAAACGCATGATGTTCGTCGCGGTGTTCTGGTCCTGCTCGGTGATCCCGGTATTCGCCGTGTACGCCTTCGCGCCGAAGGTGCTTGGCGCGCTCAACCTCAAGGGCGACTGGGCCTCGTTCGGCTCGGTGGCGATCACCTTGCTGTTCGTGGTCGGTTGCATCGTCGCCACGCGGCTGATCAACAGCATGGGCCGGCGCAGCATGCTGATCCACAGCTTCTTCTGGTCGGGGCTGGCGCTGCTGGGGCTGGGGGTGTTCCACGCAGGTTCCGAACTGCTGATCCTCGGTCTGTTCGGCGCCTACGCGCTGTTCATCGGCGGCGCCCAGGTGCTGCAGCTGGTCTATCCCAACGAACTGTTCCCCACCGAGATCCGCGCCAACGCCGTGGGCGTCGGCACCTCGCTGTCGCGGGTTGGCGCTGCGATCGGCACCTGGCTGGTGCCGCTGGTGCTCGATGGCTATGGCATCGCCTTCACCATGTACGCGGCAGCCGCGGTCACCCTGCTCGGCTTGCTGGTGGCCTGGGCGCTGGCCCCGGAGACCCGAGCGCTCAACCTGCAACAGGCAGCCGCCCTCAATTGATCCCTTGCACCGCGCCGGGCTTGCCCGACGCGGCCTGAAACCTTGTGTCCAATGGAGTACCTGATCGTGAAATTCGAAGGCATCTACACCCCGGCAATCACCCCCCTGGCCACTGACGGCTCGATCGACAAGGCGGCCTTCGCCGAGGTTCTCGAATACCTGGTCGAGGCCAAGATCCACGGTGTGATCATCGGCGGCTCCACCGGCGAATACTACGCCCATACCACCCAGGAGCGCGTCGAGCTGGCGGCCCAGGCCAAGGATGTGCTCAACGGTCGCCTGCCGCTGATCGTTGGCACCGGCGGCATCCGCACCGAGGACGCCGTGGCCTTCGCCAGGCACGCCAAGGAGATCAAGGCCGATGCGCTGCTGGTCGGCACACCGCCCTATGCGCTGCCGACCCAGCAGGAAATCGCCCTGCATGTAAAAGCGGTGGACGCCGCCGCCGGCCTGCCGATCATGCTCTACAACTATCCCGGCCGCATGGGCGTGAGCATGGGCGATGAGTTCTTCGATGCGGTGGCCGATGTGCAGAACATCGTCGCCATCAAGGAAAGCTCCGGCGACATGGCCCAGTTGCACCGCCTGGCCATTCGGCGCCCGCACATCCAGCTGTCCTGCGGCTGGGACGACCAGGCCCTGGAGTTCTTTGCCTGGGGCGCGAAAAGCTGGGTCTGCGCCGGCTCCAACTTCATCCCTCGCGAGCATGTGGCGCTCTATGAGGCGTGCGTGCTGGAGAAAGACTTCGACAAGGCGCGCCGCATCATGGCGGCGATGATGCCGCTGATGGACTTCCTCGAAGGGGGCAAGTTCGTCCAGTCGATCAAGTATGGCTGTGCCCTCGACGGTTTGCGCAGCGGTGGCGTACGCAAGCCTTTGCAGGACCTCGACGCGGCCGAAAAGCAGGCACTCGAGCGGGTGGTCGGCGAACTCAAGCGCAATGTCGCGCAGATCACAGGAGGTGCCTGAACATGGCTGAATTACTCAGCAAGGCCGAATACGTGGCCATCGCCGCGAAACTGCAACCGCGTACCAAGGCGTTCATCGACGGCGAGTTCCGCGATGCCGTCGCGGGTAATACCTTCGTCACCAGCAACCCGGCCACCGGCCAGTTGCTGGCCGAAGTGGCTGCCTGCGACGTGCAGGATGTGGACCTCGCGGTGGCGGCTGCCAAGCGTGTGTTCGAGGCCGGTACCTGGTCGAAGCGCCAACCGGGGGAGCGCAAGCAGGTGCTGCTGAAGTTTGCCCAGTTGCTGGAGGAAAATGCCCACGAACTGGCGGTACTGGAAAGCCTGGACAGCGGCAAGCCGGTAAGCGAGTGCCAGAACGTCGATGTGCCGGAAACCATCCACACGATCCGCTGGCACGCCGAACTGATCGACAAGCTCTACGACAACACCGCGCCCACCGGCAACGCCGCTGTGGCCCTGGTGGTCCGCGAGGCCATCGGCGTGGTCGGCCTGGTGCTGCCGTGGAACTTCCCGCTGCTGATGCTGGCCTGGAAGATCGCCCCGTCGCTGGCCGCCGGGTGTTCAATCGTGGTCAAGCCGGCCAAGGAAACCACCCTCAGCGCGCTGCGCGTGGCCGAGCTGGCGCACCAGGCCGGGATTCCGGCTGGCGTGTTCAACCTGGTGCCGGGCGGTGGCCGTGAGGTGGGCGAGGCCATCGGCCGCCACATGGATATCCCGATGGTCAGCTTCACCGGTTCCACCGACACTGGCCGGTTGTTCCTCAAGTATGCCGCCGAGTCCAACCTCAAGCGCATCGTGCTGGAGTTGGGTGGCAAGAACCCGGCGGTGGTGATGAACGACTGCGAGGACCTGGACGAGGTCGCGCAGTTCGTCACTGCCGGGGCGTTCTGGAACATGGGCGAGAACTGCTCGGCGTCGTCGCGGCTGATCGTGCACGAGGCGGTGAAGGACGAGTTGCTCGGCCTCATGGCCAAGCACCTGAAGGACTGGCAGCTGGGTGATCCGCTCGACCCGGAAAACCGCCTGGGCGCGATGGTCAGCAAAGCCCACTTCGAGAAGGTGCGTTCATACCTGGAGTACGCCGCCGAGCATTCGCTCAAGGTGGTGCAGGGGGGCGAGACGCAGGAAGGTGTGTACGTGCAACCGACCATCGTCGACGGCGTGGCGCGGGACAGCCGCCTGTTCGTCGAGGAAATCTTCGGACCGGTGCTCAGCGTGACCAGTTTCACGACCATCGACGAAGCCATCGAGCTGGCCAACGATACGGTCTACGGCCTGGCCGCGTCGGCCTACACCGGCAGCCTGCGCAATGCCTTGCGCCTGTCGCGGGAGATCCGCGCCGGGGTGGTGACGGTGAACTGCTTCGGCGAGGGCGATGCTTCGACGCCATTCGGCGGCTACAAGGAGTCCGGGTTTGGTGGCCGCGACAAATCGCAGTGGGCGCATGACCAGTACACGGAGCTGAAGACCATCTGGATCAACGCTACGTAAGCGTTAGCAGGATCAAGCCCGCTCCTCCAGGGACCACGCAATCCTGGAAGGGCGGGCTTGCCCTGCGAGAGGCCAGATCTGCCTACTTGAACTTGGGCCCCGACCGCGTATTCAACCCCTTGGCCATGCGGTCATACAGCACCACATTCACCGTCGCCGCCAGGTTCATGCAGCCCTGGGTCGGGATATAGATGGTCTCTTCGCACCAACCGCGCACGTCTTCGCTCAGCGAGCCATCCTCAGGTCCGAAGATGTAGATCGCCCGGTCCGGGTGGGTGTAATCGGGCAGGGGGCGCGCACCGTCCACCAGTTCTACCGCCACCGGCGTGCAACCCAGGGGGATGATGCGCTGCAGGTCGTCGATGCCGATCAGCGGGATGTCGTAGTGCACGCGCTTGGTATCGGTGACGAAATCCCGGGCGCGCTCATAGCGCTTGCCGGTGTAGAACACCGAATTGACCCCATAGCAGCCGGCCGCGCGCATCACCGAACCGACGTTCTCGGCGGATTTGGGGTTGAACAGGCCGATGCAGCTGTACCGTTTGTTCGCCACGTGTCGGGGCCCTTCGCAAAAAAAAGAGCGCGATTATACGGGCTTGCCGACACGGCGGGGGCGGGAATCGACGGTCAGTCCTTCTTCATCAGCGCGGCCAGGCCGGCGAACGGGTTGTGGGTGGCCACGGCGACTTTCGGCGTGCTCAGCGAACCTTCGCTGAAATACTGCTGGTCGGTGTAGCGGGCGTGCTCGTTGTCGTGGCAGTACAGGCACAGCAGTTCCCAGTTGGAGCCGTCCTGGGGGTTGTTGTCGTGGTTGTGGTCACGGTGATGCACGGTCAGTTCCGACAGGCGTTTGCCGGAGAACTCGCGGGTGCAGCGGCCGCAGACGTGGGGGTACATTTTCAGCGCCTTGTCGCGATAGCCCATTTCCTTGTCGCGCTTGGCGTCGGCGAGGATACGGTCGAGGCGGGCGGTGGCGTCGGAGGTGGAACTCATGGTGTTACCTTTTTTCTAATCAGGGCAATGACGGTTATGTCCTTGAGTCTAGCGCGCCAGTCGGGCGGGCGGACAGGCAAAAATGCGCCATTGGGCATAGCCTGTAGGAAGGTTTCTGACAGGAGGCTGCAGATGTTGCATGCGATCCTCGCTGCATTGTTGCTTGGCACAGTGCCGTTGGCCGACGCTGCGGGTCAGCAGCGGCCGCTCACGACCGTCTCGGGGGCACCGGGGACGCCGACGCCGACACCCTACCCGCAGATCACCCCGAGCACGCCGCCCAAGGCCGGCGCCAACCGGCCCGGCGCGCCGCTGCTGCCGCCCATGCCGGTGCCGGGGCCGCCGAAGGACCAACCGTTGCCGGGGTTGAACCAGGATCCGCCAAAACCGCCGCCCAAGCGCGATTAGACCTGCTGTGCCAGGCGCTGGCCATCCTGCATCCGCAGGCGCCGTGAAAGCGCCACGGCCAGGGCGCGAATGATGCGGGCGGCAATGCGCGGCGCGTCGGCGAGCATCTTCTCCAGCGAATCCTTGCCCAGGGTCAGCAACTGGCAGTCGCTGGCGGCCACGCAGGTGGCCGAGCGGCGCTCGCCGTCGAGCACGGCCATCTCGCCGAAGGCTCGGCCCTTGCGCAAGGTGGCGATTTCCACCTGGGTGCCGTTGCCGTCGGTCTTGCGCACCGAGACCACGCCACGGTGGAGGATGCACATGAAGGTACCGGCGTCGCCTTCACTGAACAGGGTCTGGCCTTCGCTCACGGCGGTGAGGCTGAAATAGCCTGCGGCGGTGACAAAATCGCTGGGCTGCAGGGTATCGAACAGACCGCAGTCCATGAGCATGTCGCGGATTTCGGCGTTCAGGTGCTGGGTGTCGGGCATGTGTTGTTCTTCTTCGCATGTCTGGAAAGCGCCGCGTGCGCACAATCAGTGGCCGTGGCGCTTGTGAGACAACGAAATTCGCGTTTTACGCCACGCCCAGCTCATTGAAGACGAACGCATACTCCAACGCCACGTCGCGCAGCCCCTGGTAGCGGCCGCTCATGCCGCCGTGGCCGGCGCCCATCTCGGTCTTGAGCAGCAGCAGGTTGGCGTCGGTCTTGCGCGTGCGCAGGCGTGCCACCCACTTGGCCGCCTCCCAATACTGCACTCGGCTGTCGTTGTAGCCGGCGATCACCAGCATGGCCGGGTAGTCCTGGGCCCTGACGTTCTCGTACGGCGCGTAGGCCTTGATCCGCGCATATACCTCGGGGTCTTCCGGGTTGCCCCATTCGTCGTACTCGGTGACGGTCAGCGGCAGCTCGGGGTCGAGCATGGTGTTGAGCACATCGACGAACGGCACTTCGGCGATGGCGCAGCGGAACAGCTCGGGGCGCAGGTTGAGCACCGCGCCCATCAGCAGGCCGCCGGCACTGCCGCCACTGATGGCCAGGCGTTCGCGGCTGGTCACGCCTTCGGCGATCAGGTGTTCGGCGCAGGCGATGAAGTCGTCGAAGCTGTTGTGCTTGTGTTCCTGCTTGCCGGCCCGGTACCAGGCTTCACCCAGCTCGCCACCACCGCGCACATGGGCGATGGCGAAGGCCACGCCACGCTCCAGCAGGCTCAGGCGGGCATGGGAGAACCACGGGTCGAGGCTCTCGCCGTAGGCACCATAGCCGTAGAGGTAGAGCGGCACCGTCTTGCCTTCGTCGGCGCGACGGCGCACCAGGCTGATCGGTACCCGGGTGCCGTCCTTGGCCACCGCCCACAGGCGCTGGCTGATGTAGTCGTCGGCGTCGAAGGCGCCGAGCACCGGGGTCTGCTTGAGTACCTGCTGGGCGCCTGTGGCCAGCTCCAGCTGACGCACCTGGGCCGGGCGGTTGAGTGCTTCGTAGCGCAGGCGGATGCGCGAGCTGGCGAATTCCAGGCTGTCCTGCACGTAGAGGCTGTAGGCGGCGTCCGGCAGTTCGACGCGGTAGGCCGGCAGGCCTTGCGGGCGCACTTCGATGATTGGCAGGCCGCCTTCGCGCAGGCTCAGGGACAGCGCCGAGGCATTGAGGCTCACGCCTTCGAGCATGATGTCGTCGCGGTGCGGCACCAGCACCTGCCATTGCGCGCGGGCCGGCACGCTGTCTGCCGGAGCATGGAACAGGGCGAAGTTGATACCGTCCTGGTTGCTGCGGATGAACCAGCGCCATTGACCGTCGAGCTGGCCATGGTCGGGGAAGTACTCATGGCCTTCGACCCGTGGCGCCAGGCAGGTGAAGTCGGCGTGCGGCGTGGCCGCATCGAGTACCCAGGCTTCGCTGGTGGTCTTGCTGTTGAGCAGCAGCACCAGTTGGCGTTCGGAGCTGGCGCGGTAGCAGTGCAGGAAGAAACGTCCGTCGGGCTCTTCGAATACGCTGGTGGCCGCGGCCTCGCCCAGGGTGTGGCGGCGCAGGCGCCAGGGGCGGTGGGTGTCGTCCAGCTCGGCGAAGAACAGCGTCTGGCTGTCGTTGGCCCAGGTCATGCTGCCGTCGCAGTCGTCGAAGGGCAGCGCGCTCAGCGCGCCGCTGGCCAGGTCCTTGACGTACAGGGTGTAGACCTCGTCGCCGCTGGTATCCAGGCTGTAGGCCAGCAGGCGATGGTCGGGGCTGATGCTGAAGGCGCCGAGGGAGAGGAAACCGCCGTTCGCCAGCGCATTGGGGTCGAGCAGCAGTTCCTCGCGGCTTTCATCGACCGTATTGCTGTCGTCGGCCGGGCGCGGGCAGCGGTAGTGGCGCGGGTACTCGTCGCCGGCGGTGGTGCGGGTGTAGTAGAGGTACGGACCCCAGGGCGAGGGCAGCGACAGGTCGGTCTCGAGGATGCGGCTCTTGATCTCTTCGAACAGTTGCTCACGCAGCGGCGCCTGGTCGGCCAGGCAGGCTTCCTGGTAGGCGTTTTCCTCGGCCAGGTAGGCCAGCACCTCGGGCGTGTCGCGGTCCTGCAGCCAGGCGTAGGGGTCGTTGCCGTCGGCTTGATGGGCGATAGGGGCGGGAAGGGTCAGGGGCATGGGTGATCTCATCGATGATGGGCCCCTCGCGAGGGGCCACTGCGGGTCGCATGCGGTGCGGGGGCAGCCTGCGCCGGTAAAAGTGTTTATCATAGGCGTCTCTTTGCCTGGCTTGCACCAACACCATGACCGAACACGACTATACGCTGGCCTGGGGCCTGTACGCCGTTGCCGCCCTGGGCTGCCTGCTGGTGGGCTTCAAGCTGACCGGCTGGATGTGGCGCTGGCTGCGCGAGCCGCTGCGGGTGATCATCGCCGTGCTGCTGTTCGCCCCGACCATCGTCGACCCGGTCAAGGAAAGCTTCGCCCCGGCCATCGCCATCACCGCGCTGGACCTCGCCTTCAAGGTCGGCAACAACGCCTGGCGCGCAGCCTCGGACCTTGCCATGTACGGGATGATCGCCTTTGCCCTGTACTTCGTCTTCGTGCTGATCCGCTGGCCGCTGGAAAAGCGTGCCCGCGAACGCCGTGCCCAGCGCGAGGCTGCCGCCCAGCGCCAGGCCAAGGAAGAGGAAGAGGTCGTGGCCGATGCGTCCCTGGCCGCCAATCGTCACGACCGCTACCGCGACGATCCTTCACCGGCCCCCGTGCGCCGCTCCGGCCCCGGGCAGGGCCGCGTCGAACCCCGTCTGTAAGCCAGGAGCCGCGAACATGTGCGAACTGCTGGGCATGAGCGCCAACGTCCCCACCGATATCGTCTTCAGCTTCACCGGCCTGATGCAGCGCGGCGGGCGCACCGGCCCGCACCGCGATGGCTGGGGCATCGGTTTCTACGAGGGGCGCGGCCTGCGCCTGTTCCAGGACCCGGCGGCGAGCAGCGAGTCGGAAGTGGCCAACCTGGTGCAGCGCTACCCGATCAAGAGCGAAGTGGTCATCGGTCATATCCGCCAGGCCAACGTCGGCAAGGTCTGCCTGTCCAACACCCACCCGTTCGTGCGCGAGCTGTGGGGCCGCAACTGGTGCTTCGCGCACAACGGCCAGCTGGGTGACTTCGCCGGCCAGCGCACGTTCTACCGACCAATTGGCGACACCGACAGCGAGGCCGCCTTCTGCGACCTGCTCAATCGTATCCGCGAGGCCTTCCCCGAGCCGGTGGAAGCCGAGCAGCTGCTGCCGGTGCTGGTCGAGGCCTGCGCCGAGTACCGCGGCAAGGGCGTGTTCAACTGCTTGCTCAGCGACGGCGACTGGCTGTTCTGCTTCTGCTCGACCAAACTGGTGCACATCACCCGCCGCGCACCGTTCGGTGCGGCGCGGCTGAAGGATGTCGACCTGATCGTCGACTTCCACACGCAAACCACCCCCAACGACGTGGTCACGGTGATCGCCACCGAGGCCCTGACCGAGAACGAGACCTGGAACCGCTACGAGCCGGGGCAATGGGGTCTGTGGCGCCATGGTGAGTGCGTCGCCCACGGCCAGAGCTAAGGAAGCTCCATGTTCAGAAGTTACCTGCGTTTGCTGTTGTTCACCTTCGGCCTGCTGGCCGGTCTCCAGGTGCCGGGGCTGGTCAAGGACTACAGCCAGCGCGTCGAGGCGCACCTGCTCGAGTCGCGCCAGGCCCTGGACGGCTTCCGCCAGACCGCGCAGCGTTTCTTCAACGGCGACCTGCAGGCGCTGGTGCGACATTACCGCGGCAGCGACGATCCGGTGTTCAACAGCGATGCCAACAGCATCGAGAGCCTGCTGATCCGCAACCAGGCGTTGGAGCATGAATGGCAGGCCCTGCAAGGCTCGTGGGTGAGCCGCACCTGGCATGTGCTGGTGCAGCCGGAGCCGACGCTGCGCGAAGAGACGCTCAAGGGCTACAGCTACCAGATCCTGCTGGTGCCCGAGGCGATCGGCTGGGGAATCGGCAGCGGGTTCGTGCTGGCGTTCGTGGTCGAGAGCCTGTTGCTGGTGATTGGCTGGGTGATCCTCGGTGGGCGGCGCAAGGTGGTGAAGGAAAGCTGGCGGTGATGCTGTTGCTGCCCTGATCGTCGTTCAGACCAGCACGATCCGCTGCCCGCCCACATCCCGCGCATAGCGCTCCAGCACTTGCCGGCACACGTCGACGATCTCGTCCACCAACGCCACGCCGGTCTGCCAGGCCACCACCAGCTCCAGGCTCGGTGGTGGCTGTAAGCCGTCCAGCAACACCAGCTCGCCCCGGCTCAGTTCGCCATCCACCAGTGCCGGTGGCAGCGCGCCGATGCCGAAACCGTCGCGCAGCAGGCGGGTGATCGCCGCCACCGAGTTCACGCAGTTCAGGCGTGGCGCCTCGGCCCCGGCTGCCTGCAACAGGCTGAGCACTTCCTGGTGCGGTCGTGAATTTTTCGAGAAGGTGACGATGCGCTCGCGGGCCAGCTCCGCCAACGAGGCGTAGGTGCGGTGGTGCGGGGAGCCAGCGGCGACGATCCAGCCCATCGGGTAGCGCGCCAGGTCTTGGCTGCGGATCGATTGTTCGCGCAGCAGGTCGGTCTGCAGGATCACGTCGAGAAAGCCCTTTTGCAACTGCTCGCGCAGGTTCAGCGCGGTATCGGCCACCAGCTCGATCTCCACCTGCGGGTAGCGCTCGCCCAGCTCCGCTACCAGTGCGCTCATCCAGGTATGGATGACCGTGTCCATGACCCCCAGGCGAATGCGCCCGGTCTTGGCCCGGTCGCTGTCCAGGGATTGCTTCATGGCCTTGGCGGTGTCGAGCATGCGTTCGGCATATTCCAGCACTTTGGCGCCCTCGGGTGTCAGGCTGACCCCGCGCGAATCGCGCAGCAGCAATTTCACGCCCAGGTCGGCCTCCAGCGCGGCGATGCGGCTGGACACCGAGGCCTGGGTGGTGAACAGCTTCTCGGCGGTGAGGCGGAAGCTCTTGAGCCGGGCGACCCAGACGAAGGTTTCGAGGAAACGAAGGTTCATGATCAGTTTTTCTTGTTCCAGACCGGCGGATTTTCTCATTGGACGTGCCGGGCGCGGCCTCTGAACATGGTGCCCAGGCCGCGACGCCCGACGTCGCCCATAGAACAATACCAACAAGCCGAGGCAACCATGAACCCGACCGGCGTGCAGCAGCAGGCCCCCGCCCGAACCTCGAGCGGCCCTTTCGCCTGGTACCGCGACATCGATTCCCAGCAACGACGCACCTTCTGGAGTTGCAAGATCGGCTACGGCCTGGACGGCATGGACACCCAGATGCTGAGCTTCGTCATCCCCACGCTGATCATGCTGTGGGGCATCAGCACCGCCGAGGCTGGGCTGATCCATACCAGCACGCTGATCGCCTCGGCCCTGGGCGGCTGGATCGCCGGCATCCTCTCCGACCGTATCGGGCGGGTGCGTACCCTGCAACTGACGGTGCTGTGGTTCGCATTTTTCACCTTCCTCTGCGGTTTCGCCCAGAGCTATGAGCAGCTGTTGATCGCCCGTACCCTGATGGGCTTCGGTTTCGGTGGCGAATGGACCGCCGGCGCGGTGCTGATCGGCGAGGTGATCCGTGCCCAGGACCGCGGCAAGGCGGTGGGCATGGTGCAGTCGGGCTGGGCCATCGGCTGGGGCCTGACCGCCATCCTCTACGCGCTGCTGTTCTCCTGGCTGCCGGCCGAGCAGGCCTGGCGCGCGCTGTTCCTGCTCGGGTTGCTGCCGGCGATCTTCGTGATCTTCGTGCGGCGCCTGGTCAAGGATCCGGAGGTCTACCGCGAGGCCAAGGCCGCCGAGACGGTCGCGGCGCCTTCGCACTTCTACGAGATCTTCGCCCCCGGCATGCTGTGGACCACGATCCGCGCCTCACTGCTGACTACTGGTGCCCTGGGCGGCTACTACGCCATCACCTCGTGGCTGCCGACCTTCCTCAAGAACGAGCGCGGGCTGAGCGTGCTGGGCACCGGCGGCTACCTGGCGATGGTCATCGTCGGCTCCTATATCGGCTATGTGGTCAGTGCCTACCTCTGCGACCTGCTGGGGCGCCGGAAGAACTTCATCCTGTTCGCCGTAGGCTCGTTCGTCATCGTCCTGCTCTACACACAGCTGCCGGTCAGCGACAATGTGATGCTGTGGCTGGGCTTCCCGTTGGGCTTCTTCGCCTCGGGCATCTTCAGCGGCATGGGTTCGTTCCTCACCGAGCTGTTCCCCACCCGCATCCGTGGCTCGGGGCAGGGCTTCTGCTACAACATCGGCAAGGTCATCGCGGCCATGTTCCCGCTGCTGATCGGCCTGCTCGGCGAGAAAGTGCCGTTGGGCCTGGGGATTGGCGCCTTCGCCGCGGTGTCCTACGGTGTGGTGATCCTGGCCGCGCTGAGCCTGCCGGAAACCCGCGGCAAAGCGCTCCAGGCGCGCTAAGGTAGGCACCATGAACATTGATACGGAGGTCCGCCAGGTGAAACGCCTGCTACTCAATTGCGACATGGGCGAGAGCTTCGGCAACTGGCGCATGGGCCAGGATGCCAAGGTCATGCCGTTCATCGACTGCGCCAACATCGCCTGCGGCTACCATGCCGGCGACCCTGGCACCATGCGCCGCACCGTGGCTCTGGCGCTGGAGCACCGGGTGGCCATCGGCGCGCACCCGGCCTACCCGGACCTGGCAGGCTTCGGCCGCCGCTCCATGGCCTGCAGCAGCGACGAGATCCGCGACCTGCTGCACTACCAGATCGGTGCCCTGGACGGCATCTGCAAAGTGCTCGGTGGCCGGGTGGCCTACGTCAAGCCCCATGGCGCGCTGTACAACGACATGATGGCCAACCCGGCCATCCTGCGCACCGTGCTCGAGGCCGTGGCGGCATTCGACAGCGGCCTGCCGCTGATGCTCATGGCCACCGCCGACGACAGCGCCGCCCAGGCGCTGGGCGATGAGATCGGCGTGCCGTTGTGGTTCGAAGCCTTCGCCGACCGTGGCTACACCGCCAGCGGGCACCTGATGTCGCGGCGCCTGCCGGACGCAGTGCACCATGACCCGGCGCTGGTGGTCGAGCAGGCCTTGCGCCTGGCCAAGGGCGAGGCCCTGGTGGCCGACGATGGCAGCGAGGTACGGTTGAACGCCAGCACCCTGTGCGTGCATGGCGACAACGATGGTTCCGTGGCCGCGGTACGCCAGATCCGCCAGGCACTCGACGCGCTGGAGCAGGCATGACCCCACGTATCGAAGTGGTGGCCGTCGACAGCCTGATGGTGCGGCTGTTCGATGCCATCGATGAAGGCAACATGCCGTGGATCCTCGCCGCCAGCCAGCGCTTGCGGGACGTCTTTGGCCAACAGTTGATCGACCTGGTGCCGTCCTACACCACGCTGATGGTGCAGTTCGACCTGGCGCCGGGCGAAGCGCGCCGGCGCATCCTGCACGCACTGGAGGGCCTGCGGCCGGATGACGGAAAGGCCGGGCGCAGGCACGAGATCCCGGTTTGGTACCACGCCAGCGTCGGCCCCGAGTTGCCGGTACTGGCTGCGCGAAGCGGGCTGAGCGAAGCGGAAGTGATCGACGTGCACTGTGGCCGTGATTACCCGGTGTTCGCGCTGGGGTTCGCCCCGGGTTTCGGCTTCATGGGGCTGGTCGACGAGCGCCTGGCCACACCGCGCCTGAGCACCCCGCGCAAGCGTGTGGCAGCGGGCAGTGTCGGCATTGCCGAACGCCAGACTGCCGCGTATCCGGCGGTGTCGCCGGGCGGCTGGAACCTGATCGGACGGACGCCGGTGCACCTGTTCGACCGCGAGCGCGAGGGCTATAGCCTGCTGCAACCGGGCGACCGGGTACGTTTCGTGGCCGTCGGGCACGCCGAGTTCATCAACCTGGGCGGTGATGACAGCCCGCTGGAGGCCCAGGCATGAGCCAGTTGAGGATCGAGGCCAGCACCGCGCTGTGCCAATTGCAGGATGGTGGGCGCTTCGGCGTGCGGCATCTGGGGGTGACCCAGGGCGGCGCGCTGGATTGGGTGGCGATGCGCTGGGCCAACTGGTTGCTGGGCAATACCCTGGACAGCGCCGTGGTGGAAATCGCCCTCGGCGGGTTCAGTGTGGTTGCCGAGGAAGATTGCATGCTGGCGTTGGCCGGGGCCGACCTGGATGCGCAGGTCGACGGGCAGGCCGTGGCGCCCTGGACCAGCTTCAACCTCGGCAAGGGCCAGCAGCTGACGCTGCGTCAGCCTCGCCAAGGGGTACGTGCTTATCTGGCGGTGCCTGGCGGGTTCGTGGGCGAGTCGGTGCTGGGGAGTTGTGCCACGGTGGTTCGGGAAGAGCTGGGCGGGGTTGACGGCCAGGGCCGGGCGTTGGTGAAAGGGGAGGTACTGCATGCTGCCGGAGCCATCGCGGGGCAAGTCGGGGCGCCGAACCGCCGCTCCCACGTTCCCGAAACGTTGCGGCCGGTATATGCGGACAAGCCTGTGCTGGACCTGGTGATGGGGGCGCAGATAGGCAATTTCAGCGGCACCAGCCTGTTCGAGGCGTTCAACCGTGACTGGACGCTGGACAGCCGTGCCGACCGCATGGGCATTCGCCTGCTCGGGCCGCAACTGGTCTACCAGGGCGCGCCGATGATCTCCGAGGGAATTCCGCTAGGCGCCGTGCAGGTGCCGCCGGACGGGCAGCCGATCGTACTGCTCAATGACCGGCAGACCATCGGAGGGTATCCACGGTTGGGGGCGTTGACGCCGCTGGCGCTGGCGCAACTGGCGCAGTGCATGCCGGGGGCGGCGGTACGCTTCAGTGCGGTGGTGCAGGACGAGGCGTGGCGCGAGCAGCAGGCTTACCTGAGCCGTTGGGTATGAATGGAGCAGCCCTATCGCGGGCTTGCCCCGCGATAGGTGGGTTTGAAAAGCACTACTTGGACAGGTAACGCATCCCGTCTTCCAACCCCTGCAACGTCAACGGATACATCTTGTCCTCGATCAGGTCCCGCACCAGATGGGTCGAGGCGGTGTAGTCCCAGGCCTGCTTCGGATAAGGGTTGATCCAGATGATCTTCCTGAACTTCTCCATGAAGCGCTGCATCCACACGTACCCGGCCTCTTCGTTCCAGTGCTCGACGCTGCCGCCGGGCTGGGTGATCTCGTAGGGTGCCATGGCCGCGTCGCCGACGAAGATCACTTTGTAGTCGTCGCCGTACTTGTGCAGCAGGTCGAAGGTGGAGAAGCGCTCCGAGGTGCGGCGCAGGTTGTTCTTCCACACCGACTCGTAGACGAAGTTGTGGAAGTAGTAGTACTCCAGGTGCTTGAACTCGGTCTTGCAGGCCGAGAACAGTTCCTCGCAGACCTTGACGTGAGCGTCCATCGAGCCGCCGATGTCGAACAGCAACAGCAGCTTCACCGTGTTGCGCCGTTCGGGGCGCATCTGGATGTTCAGCAGGCCGGCGTCACGGGCGGTGTGATCGATGGTGCCGTCGATGTCCAGCTCCTCGGCGGCGCCTTCGCGTGCGAACTTGCGCAGCCGGCGCAGGGCCAGCTTGATGTTGCGCGTGCCCAGCTCGACCTGGTCGTCGAGATTCTTGTACTCGCGTTGGTCCCAGACCTTCACCGCCTTGCCCTGGCGCTTGCCGGCCTCGCCGACGCGGATGCCCTCGGGGTTGAATCCGCCCGAACCGAACGGGCTGGTGCCACCGGTGCCGATCCATTTGTTGCCGCCGGCATGGCGTTCCTTCTGTTCCTCGAGTCGCTTCTTGAACTCTTCGATTAGCTTGTCCAGCCCGCCCAGGGACTGGATCTGCGCGCGTTCCTCGTCGGTGAGCGAGCGCTCGAACTCCTTGCGCAGCCACTCGTCGGGGATCAACGCCTCGATATGCCGGTCGAGGTTTTCCAGGCCCTTGAAGTAGGCGGCGAAGGCACGGTCGAATTTGTCGAAGTGCCGTTCGTCCTTTACCAGGATGGCGCGGGCCAGATAGTAGAAGGCGTCCATGTCGGCGAACACCACACCTTTTTGCAAGGCATGGTGCAGGTCGAGCAACTCGCGCACCGACACCGGCACCTTGGCCGCGCGCATTTCATTGAACAGGTTGAGCAGCATGGCCCGGCTCCCGTCAGCGGTTGCCGCGCCGGCTCATGAAGGCCAGGCGCTCGAGCAGCGTCACGTCCTGTTCGTTCTTCACCAGGGCCCCGGCCAACGGCGGGATGGCCTTGGTCGGGTCGCGCTCGCGCAGTACCGCCTCGCCAATGTTGTCGGCCATCAGCAGCTTGAGCCAGTCGACCAACTCGGAAGTGGAGGGCTTTTTCTTCAGGCCCGGCACCTTGCGCACGTCGAAGAACACGTCCAGTGCCTCGCTGACCAGCGACTGGCTGATGTTGGGGTAGTGCACATCGACGATCTGCTGCAGGGTGGCGCGGTCGGGGAAGGCAATGTAGTGGAAGAAGCAGCGGCGCAGGAAGGCGTCAGGCAGCTCTTTTTCGTTGTTGGAGGTGATGATGATGATCGGGCGCTGCTTGGCCTTGATGGTCTCGTCGATTTCGTAGACGTAGAACTCCATCTTGTCGAGTTCCTGCAACAGGTCGTTGGGGAACTCGATATCTGCCTTGTCGATTTCGTCGATCAGCAGGATTACCCGTTCGTCGGCCTCGAAGGCCTCCCACAGCTTGCCTTTTTTCAGGTAGTTGCGCACATCGTGGACCTTGTCCACGCCCAGCTGCGAATCGCGCAGGCGGCTGACCGCGTCGTATTCATACAGGCCCTGGTGGGCCTTGGTGGTCGACTTGATGTGCCAGGTGATCAGGCGTGCGCCGAAGGAGGCGGCCAGCTGTTCGGCGAGCATGGTCTTGCCGGTGCCCGGTTCGCCCTTGACCAGCAACGGGCGCTCCAGGGTGATGGCCGCGTTGACCGCCAGCTTGAGGTCATCTGTGGCGACGTAGTCGCGGGTGCCTTCGAACTTCATTAACCGATCCTCTGGGGTGGCTGGCTGGCGTCATTGCGGGCAGACCCGCTCCCTGTGGGAGCCGGCTTGCCGGCGATAGGGCCGGCCCAGGCAATACATGTTTATTGATGTGCCAACGACTATAACGCCACGCCCGACGCGTGAAAACGCAGACCGGGTATTCAGTCCCTGAATGGCGCGTCACCACGCCCGGCTGGATTTGGCGCAGGTACGATCACAACGCGATAGGCATCGTTGAACGGGCTGCGTTGGCCCGGCTACTTGCGCGCATCGATTCGAGCGGCTTGCCCCAGAAGTACACCTTCGGTCGGCTGGGGCATGAGCTACTTTCCAGCGTCCTTTTTTTGCAGTTCAAGGTTTTTATATTTTTCAACGATCTCACTGATTTTCTTGCTGTCCGTGGTAGAGGATATTTCCACGTAGTAATCCCAATGCTGCAGTATCTCGAAGCTTTCAGCATGGCCGAGATGGGCGGCATACTCGGCGTACATCCTGGCTTTTTTGAAATCCTGCGGTACCACTTCACCGACGGCATACAACGTGCTCAGGTTGTTGTAGGCCACCGCTGACCCGGACTCGCCCGCTCTTTCATACAGCGCCACTGCTTTTTTGATGTCTACAGGTGTGCCTAGGCCAGCACGGTACAGGAACGCCAGGCGCGCAAGCGCCGGCGCGTGGCGGCTGTATAGGTTTATGGCTTTTTCGTAATAGGCCACGCTCGCCTTATAGTTTCTCTCGGTATCCGGCAGCCTTTGGTCGCTGTAAATCAGGCCGAGTACGTAGTTGGCGTGCGCGTTGCCGTTTTTGGCGAGCTCGATCAGATGTTCAAACTCCTCACTGTCGCGGGGGTAGGTAGTGGTTTGAGGCTCCGGCGGCGCCGCCAGTTTCATGGCAATCGCTGGGGGTAATGCTGTGCGCGTGTTCATATGATCACTCGACAGGGCTGGCATTGACAGAAGCATTAGCGAAACGGCCAGGCAGCAGCCCAGCCGCTTTCGTCCAGATGTTTTCATGCAATAACCTCTTCAATCATGTCTTTTGAACCGATGGGCTCGGTCGGGAAATAGCCAGCTGTTGGGTTGAAGAAATCATTGCTGATCTTGTGATCGGCTGTTTTGAACAGCACGTCCACTATGTCGCTGACTTGGCCATCCTGCCACATGACAAATGAATGGAGGGCATGGATATTGCCGTTTACATCGGTGATCGGGTTTTTCACGAATGACAAATCGATACTTTTCAAGCCGATATCGATCACTGAATGCAGTTCGGCCGCTTCAGACGCTCCATTACTGTTGATGTCTTGCCAGATTTTCAGGTCGCCCCAGACTGGGTCGTTCATGTCGATAAGCCCATCCAGGTTGCTGTCCAGAGCGGCGAGCGCAACGGCACCGTCCTCAGCTAGGCCTCCGGCGGGTAGCGGGGTGCGATCACCAAAGAGCTCTGAAGCATCATTTATCACGCCATCGTTGTTTCTATCGAGCACCAGAAATCCGCTGCTTTTTCCAGCCCATCCGGTAAGGATTGGATCGGCGTCTCCATCGTAGTCAAATTCAATACCCTGCTCGAGTGGCAGGGTGGTGATGCCGTGCCCCTCAAGGTCAATGAGCAAGGGGGTTTTGAACTGCTCGGCAACTACTTTAATATCCTTTGCGACCTCGTTTGGCGTCTTGGCAAGTTTTATTTCTTTGCCGGCTTTGGCAAACATTTTTGTAACAAAAGTAATGCAGTTGTTGAAGAGGAGGTCGTAGTTTTCGGGCTGTGTTGTTCCGTTCTTGTACCCCTCGACTTGCAGGACCAAGTTGTCCAGCATGTTTACGAATCTGGGGTCGTGGGATTCTACCCGGTGCGAGGACGTGTCTTTATAGATGAGGTGATCATTGAATGAAATGTTGTCGGCTGAGGTGCCCAGATCGCTCCCAGGGCTGAAGCCGATCGAGCCTTTGTATCTTGGCGTGTTTAGCTCAAGGAATACGTGCCCAGTGCTGGACTCATTCCCGCCTTCCATTGCAGATCCAGACTTTGCAGCATGGATGGTAAATGAAGGTCTTCCCGATGACATGAATCCGGGGTTGTAGTTCGGGACCGTCACAGACTCCTCGGCCCGGGTGGTAATGAAGTGCTCTGCCATTGTGTGCTCCTGTCTGTCGACGCGTTTATCCATGTTGCAACGCTGTAGTGCTCTGGCTTGAGGCGCCAGAGGGCCGCGCTTTGAATGGGGACGGATAAAGGACGAGCAAGGAGGTTGAAGGCAGTAGGGATGCCTTGTGCGGAGTGTTGCAAGATATTTCATTGGGGCTCAAAGGGGGGAGGCGTACCTGGCGCGTCACGAATCCAATCGAGCAATACGCATTGAAGTGGGCCTCTGAGTGTTGCCAAGGTGCCCTCAAGTCCTTAGTCCGCTTTTGGTGGCGGCTGCTCGTAGCGTGCGTTGAACGCCTGGATGAAGCCGTTGCGCAGGATCTGCAGGAACGCCTCGAAGGCACTGATGTCCTGCTGGTGCACGCTGCCGCTGAGTTCCACGCGGGTGGCGAACTGGTTTTTCGGCTGGTTCTTGAGCACGGTCTCGGTGGCGCCCACGACGGCTTCCCATATCGAGCGCAAGAAGCCCTTGTCCTTGTCTTCCACGTCCTGCTGCCAATTGAACACATCGACATCGCGCAACAGCGGCTTGATGTAGCCCTTGATCCGGCCGTTCTCGGCCTCGGCCTCGATCACCACATCGCCATGCCCGGCGTTGAAGTCGAACTTGCCGTAGGCACTGGCGAAGTCGTTCAGCCGGCGCAGTTCGATGCCGGTGGCGCGCAGGCGAAACTGGAAGTCGTCGAAGTCGCTGAAGGGGTCGAAGGTGGCGCGGCTTTCCACCTTGGCATCGCCCAGCAGCAGCGCCGTCCCTTCGAAGCTGGCGTCGCGTCGGCCCTTTTCGTCGCGCACGTTGGTCAGGTTGCGGATGCTGGCGTCCAGCCGGGTGGCCTTGAGGTCCACCGGCGGTCTGGAATTGAAGTTGCGGAAGGTGAGTATGCCTTGTTCGATGCGTACGTCGTTAAGGGTGATCGGCAGCAGTTTTTCCAGTTGCTGGCGCCAGTCGGTGCCCTGGCCGGTCTGAGAGTTCTGTTTGTTGCCGCCGTCGACGAAATTGAGTTCGGGGCGTACGAAGGTCACTTCGGCAACCACGGCGCGGTCGTACCACAGCGAGTGCCAACTCACCGACAGCTCGATCAGCGGCGCTTCGAGCAGCGGCACCGGCACCTTGCCGCTGACCTTGACGATCTTCAGGCCATTGATCTGGTAGGCACCACGCCACCACGCCAGGTCGACGTCGCGGACCTGGCCGCGGTAGTCGCCCATGTCGGCCAGCTTGTCGTTGAGGTAGTCACGCACCAGGTAAGGCAAGGCCAGGTGCAGGGCCACCAGCAGTGCGACCAGGCTGGCGAAGCCGACCAGTGGCCAGCGGTAGCGCGCTTTCATCGGGTTTCTCCACGGGAGCATGTGCGGTTGACCGCAGGCCGTTTCGTCGAGTTCGAACGGGCTTTACGCTCACCGATTGCAGGCTTACCCTCAGGGTTTTCCCTGCACTTTTTTTCCTGTTCAAGGACCGCCGCCATGAGCCGTATCTACGCCGACAACGCCCATTCCATCGGCAACACGCCGCTGGTGCAGATCAACCGCATCGCCCCGCGCGGCGTGACCATCCTGGCCAAGACCGAAGGGCGCAACCCTGGCTACTCGGTGAAGTGCCGGATCGGCGCGAACATGATCTGGGACGCCGAGAGCAGCGGCAAGCTCAAGCCAGGCATGACCATCGTCGAGCCCACCTCGGGCAACACCGGCATCGGCCTGGCCTTCGTCGCCGCCGCCCGTGGCTACAAGCTGGTGCTGACCATGCCCGACTCGATGAGCCTGGAGCGGCGCAAGGTACTCAAAGCGCTGGGCGCCGAGCTGGTGCTGACCGACAAGGCCAAGGGCATGAAGGGCGCCATCGAGAAGGCCAATGAGATCGTCGCCTCCGACCCTGCGCAGCACTTCCTGCCGGGCCAGTTCGACAACCCGGCCAACCCGGCCATCCACGAGAAGACCACCGGCCCGGAAATCTGGAACGACACCGATGGCGCGGTCGACGTGCTGGTTGCCGGCGTCGGCACCGGTGGCACCATTACCGGCGTGTCGCGCTACATCAAGCACACCCAGGGCAAGGCGATCCTGTCGGTGGCGGTGGAACCGGTGAACTCGCCGCTGATCAGCCAGACCCTGGCCGGCGAGGAGCTCAAGCCCACCCCGCACAAGATCCAGGGCATCGGTGCCGGCTTCGTGCCGAAGAACCTCGACCTGTCGATCGTCGACCAGGTCGAGACGGTGACCGAGGAAGAGTCCAAGGCCATGGCCATCCGCCTGATGCAGGAGGAGGGTATCCTCTGCGGCATCTCTTGCGGCGCCGCGATGGCAGCGGCGGTGCGCCTGGCCGAGAAACCGGAGATGCAGGGCAAGACCATCGTGGTGATCCTGCCGGACTCGGGCGAGCGTTACCTGTCGAGCATGCTGTTCAGCGATCTGTTCACCGAGCAGGAAAACCAGCAGTAAGCGACACGCTGCAAGCCGCAAGTCGAAGGCATGGCCGCATTGACGCGGATCAGCTTGAGCTTGCCGCTTGCAGCTTCTGGCTTGCAGCTGCTCCTGATGGGTTTATGATGTCCGGCTATCTGGGGATGGCCTGATTTCCCCTCCAAGGAGTGTTGCATGACCTTTTCCTTCGTCGCCAAGGCCGGTGTCCTGCTGGTGTTCTTCGGCAGTGTGCTGTTCGTGCACCTGCGCGGCAAGGCACGCCTGCCGGTGCTGCGCCAGTTCGTCAACCATTCGGCGCTGTTCGCCCCCTACAACAGCCTGATGTACCTGTTTTCCGGCGTACCTTCCAAGCCGTACCTGGACCGCCAGCGCTTCCCCGAGCTGGATGTGCTCAAGGACAACTGGGAGGTGATCCGCGAAGAGGCCATGCGCCTGTTCGACGAGGGTTACATCCGCGCGGCGGAAAAAGACAACGACGCCGGCTTCGGTTCGTTCTTCAAGAAGGGCTGGAAGCGCTTCTACCTGAAGTGGTACGACAAACCGCTGCCTTCGGCCGAAGCGCTGTGCCCCAAGACCGTCGAGCTGGTCAGCAGCATCCCCAACGTCAAGGGCGCGATGTTCGCCCTGTTGCCCGGCGGCAGCCACCTGAACCCGCACCGCGACCCGTTTGCCGGCTCCCTGCGCTATCACCTGGGGTTGTCCACGCCGAACTCCGACAACTGCCGCATCTACGTTGATGGCCAGCCCTACGCCTGGCGCGACGGCGAGGACGTGATGTTCGACGAGACCTTCGTGCACTGGGTCAAGAACGAGACCGAGGTCACCCGCGTGATCCTGTTCTGCGACGTCGAACGCCCGCTCAACAGCCCGCTGATGACCCGCATCAACCGCAAGGTCAGTGCCTTCCTCGGTCGCGCCACCGCGCCGCAGAACACCGATGACGAGCGTGTCGGCGGGATCAACCAGGCCTATGCCTGGAGCAAGCGCTTCAGCAATGTCATCAGCACCCGGGTCAAGCAGTTCAAGCGTGCCAACCCCAAGGCCTACCGCGTGCTGCGGCCGGTGCTGGCGGTTGTCGTCGCCTATGCCCTGTACCACTGGTTGTTCTGATCCGGTTGAGCAGGCCTGCTTTCGCACCTTGTGCAAGCAGGCTTGCCCCGCGATGATTCCCCCGCTATATTCCGAAACACTCTCTTCCCCGAAGACCTGTTCATGCCAGCCATCCCTTCCACCACCGCTTACGTTCTCGCGCCTGTCGCGGGCGTGGTCGTGCGTGGCAGCCAGCAGCCGGCCATGATCAGTCACTATCCACCACCTGTCAGTGGCGTGGTAGGCGGCGTAGCTCCGCCTCCTTGCGCAGTCGTGGTGCTGGGCTGATCGGCCGCTGGCCGCTCCCCACCGCACTCGCAACCTACTGAACACGGTCGGCTATCCCCGCAAGTCGCGATAGGCCCTCCGTACGGCTCATTTGCCCGTATACAGGTGGCAATACATGTATGTCCTCAACAAAGCATCCGTGGCCTCGGCGGCCACGACCAGCCTGTTCGTCCTGCTGTGGAGCAGCGGGGCGATCGTCTCCAAGCTTGGCCTGGCCCAGGCCAGCCCCTTCGCCTTCCTGCTGCTGCGTTCGGCCCTGGCGCTGTTCGGTCTGCTGTTGATCGGTCCGTTGCTCGGATTACGTTGGCCACGCACCCGGGGCGGCATTGTTCGCGCCCTGGGGACTGGCTGCGTATTGCTCGGTGCCTACCAGATCTTCTACCTGCTCGCGCTGAACACTCACGTTACGCCCGGTGTCATGGCCACGGTCATGGGCGTGCAACCGATCCTGACCGTGGTGCTGATGGAGCGTCAGCGGTCCTGGAGCCGATTGTTCGGCCTGGGGCTTGGCCTGGGCGGCCTGGTGATGGTGGTCTACCAGGGTATCAACCTGGGTGGGGTATCCCTCGCCGGGATGCTGTTCGCCCTGCTGGCGCTGGCCAGCATGACCTTGGGCTCGATCCTGCAGAAACGCATTACCGACAATCCCATGGGCACCTTGCCCCTGCAATACATGGCGGGCTTTGCAATGTGCGCGGTGTTCGCGCCGTTGCAGCCGCTGCATGTCCAATGGAACGCCAGTTTCCTCGGCGCGCTGCTGTGGATGGGGCTGGTGGTCTCGTTGCTGGCCACGCTGCTGCTGTACCGGCTGATCGCAAGGGGCAACCTGGTCAATGTCACCAGCCTGTTCTACCTGGTGCCGGCGGTCACGGCGGTGATGGATTTCATCATCTTCGGCAACCGCCTGGCGCCCCTCAGCCTGCTGGGGATGGGACTGATCGTGATCGGCTTGCTGTTCGTGTTCCGTAAACCTGCGTTGCGCACAGCCGAGGCCTGAGTCAACGAGCGGTGGGAGCGGGGCAAGCCCGCTCCCCTTTTTTCAGTGCCGTGCCGGGCGCAGCACCAACCACAGCGCCGCACCGATCAGCAGGCCGCCATACAGGTGCGCCATCGACAGCGGCTCATCCAGCAGCCATGCGCCCCACAGTACGCCGAACACCGGGATCAGGAAGGTCACGGTGCTGGCCTTTACCGGTCCGATTTCGTTCAGCAGGCGGAAGTACAGGATGTAGGCGAACGCCGTGCACAGTAGCCCCAGGCCCAAGAGCGACAGCCATACCTGCCAGCCGCCCCAGCTGGTCGGCGGCTGGGTCAGCGCGCTCCAGGCGAACAGCGGGCTGAGCAGCAAGGTGGCGCCGAGCATGCTGCCCAGCGCCGAAAGGCGGCTGTCCAGCGTGCCGACCCAGCGCCTTGCCAGGAAGCCCGCGAAGCCGTAGCAGGTGGTGGCGGCCAGGCAGGCCAGTGCGCCTTGCACCAGGGCCATGTCCAGCGCCACCGGGCCGGCACCGCTGAGGATGCCGACACCGAACAGCCCGAGGAAGATCCCGCAGAGCTTGGGCAGGGTCATGGCTTCGCGGAAGAACAAGGCGCCGATCAGCACGCCCATCAGCGGCGTGGTGGCGTTGAAGATCGCCGAATAGCCGGCCGGCAGCACCTGCGCCGCCACGGAATAGAACGTGGCCGGAATGCCCGAGTTGATCATGCCCAGCACCAGGCAGGCGCCCAGCTTGCCCTCGAAGTCCCAGCGCACGCGGGCAGCGGCGAGGATGGCGATCAGTCCCAGGCAGGCGATCGACACGCGGAAGAAGGCGGTCGGCACGGTACCCAGCTCGGGGGCAATGATGCGCATGAACAGGAAGCTGGCGCCCCAGACAGCGGCAAGGGTCAGCAGGCGGGCGAGGGCGATGGGGCTCACGGGGGTCTCCGGCGGTAGGGCAGGGCGCGAGTGTACGTCAGGGCGAGTGGGGGATTCTTGTGCTTTCTTGCTGTGTGAATCCGGGATTGCCTCACGGGCTTCATCGCCGGCAAACCGGCTCCCACGGGGCTCGTATCCGACTAAGCTCTCTCGGTGACCATTGCATAGAGGCAAGCGCATGACCCCAGCCTGGCCCGCCGTCGATATCGCCCGGATGATCCTCGATGGCTTCGACGACTACCGCGAGCACTTTCGCCGTATCACCCTCGGCGCCCGCGAGCGCTTCGAACAGGCACGCTGGCAGGACATCCAGCACGCCGCCGCAGCGCGCATCAACCTGTATGAAGAGAAAGTCGCCGAGGTCAACGGCTGGCTGCGCCAGCGCTTCGACACCGCGGTGCTGCTGGACGTCGAGCAGTGGCCGCTGGTCAAGAACGCCTACATTCGCCTGATCGACCCTAGGCTGGACGACGAGCTGTCCGAGACCTGGTACAACTCGTTGTTCTGCAGCCTGTTCAGCCATGACCTGATCAGCGACGGCTGCATGTTCATCCACACCACCCGGCCGTCGATGCGCGGCCATGAGCGGGCGGCGCAGACGCGCACCTATACGCTGCAGGACGGTCTCAAAGGCTTGTTGCGAGCGATCTTCGCCGATTATGCGTTCGACGTGCCGTATGGCGACCGGGAAGGCGACATCGCGCGCCTGGAGGATCAATTGCGCGAATGCCTGCCCGACTGGGTCTGCAAGGATCCGGCCCTCGCCGTGGAGCTGTTCACCCCGGTGCTCTACCGCAACAAGGGCGCCTACCTGGTCGGTCGGCTGTACACCCCCGACGAGCAGTGGCCACTGGTGATCCCGCTGCTGCACCGCGAGGGGCATGGCATCGAGGCCGATGCGCTGATTACCGACGAGGCGGAGGTGTCGATCATCTTCTCCTTCACCCGTTCGTATTTCATGGTCGATGTGCCGGTGCCGGCGGAGTTCGTCAACTTCCTCAAGCGCATCCTGCCGGGCAAGCACATCGCCGAGCTGTATACCTCGATCGGGTTCTACAAGCATGGCAAGTCGGAGTTCTACCGGGCGCTGATCAACCACCTGGCCAACAGCGACGACCGCTTTGTCATGGCCCCGGGCGTGCGCGGCATGGTCATGAGCGTATTTACCCTGCCGGGCTTCAACACCGTGTTCAAGATCATCAAGGACCGCTTCTCGCCGTCGAAGACCGTCGACCGGGCCACGGTGATCGAGAAATACCGCCTGGTGAAAAGCGTCGACCGCGTCGGGCGCATGGCCGATACCCAGGAGTTCGCCGATTTTCGCTTTCCCCAGGGCAAGTTCGATCCCGACTGCCTGGCGGAACTGCTTGAGGTGGCTCCCTCCACCGTGGCCCTGGAGGGCGACACGGTGCTGATCCGCCACTGCTGGACCGAACGGCGCATGACCCCGCTCAACCTGTACCTCGAACAGGCCAGCGAAGCCCAGGTGCTGGAGGCGCTGGAAGACTATGGGCTGGCGATCAAGCAATTGGCGGCGGCGAACATCTTCCCCGGCGACATGCTGCTGAAGAACTTCGGCGTCACCCGCCATGGCCGGGTGGTGTTCTACGACTACGACGAGATCAGCTACCTCACCGAGGTCAACTTCCGCCATATCCCGCCGCCGCGTTATCCGGAGGACGAGATGTCCGGCGAGCCGTGGTACTCGATCGGGCCGCACGACGTGTTCCCCGAGGAGTTTCCGCCATTCCTGTTCGCCGATATCGGCCAGCGCCGCTTGTTCAGCCGCTTGCATGGCGAACTGTACGACGCCGATTACTGGAAAGGCTTGCAGGAGGCGATCCGGGCGGGGAAGGTGATCGATGTGTTCCCTTATCGGCGCAAAGGGCGTTAGGCCTCAGGTTTTCAGCCTCTGAGGCACTTGAGTTCGCTGAAGTCCGAACGCACCTTGCTCAGCCGCTGCTGCAGGAATTGCCGCTGGGCCGGGCTGCTCTGTTTCAGCAGATCCACCAGCAGGCTGCGTGCCTGGCGCTCGGTGTTCTGGAATGCCTGGCGGTACTCCGGTGTCCACAGGCTTTCCTTGCGCTGCAGCAACTGCGCCAACCTGGGCTCGAAGCTTGGGCTGGCGCGCTGGTCCATCGCCAGCACCAGTTGCTGCTGCCAGTGAGCGCGGTTGGCGATCCACTGGCGATTCTGGTCACCCAGGGCCTGTGACCAGCTCATCACCCGCAGCCGTTGCTGGGCATCGAGCTCGCCCAGCCAGGGCTCGAGGCGCTTGCGCATGCGTGCGGCACGGTTCTCGACCTGCTTGGCCAATGGTGTGTCGACGTACTCCTTCTGGCGTTTGTCGATGTCCTTGCGAAAAGCCTCGCGCATTTCCGCTACCTGGCTGTCATTCATGCCCTTGAGCAGTTCCGCGGCAGAGGGGGTTATTGCTTCGGTGACCCGGCCGATGGCCTGGCGCGCCTCGACCGTGCGTTGGCGCAGGTTTTCATCGGTGACCGCGTCGTTGGCGACCATCAGTTGCACCCGGTCGAGCCAGTCGAGGTAGCCGGGCAGTTGGGTCTTGCAGTGCCAGGCCAGATGCGCCTTGAGCCGTTCGTCGAGCAACTGCTTCTGCTCGCGGTTCATGTCCAGGTAGTCGCCCAGCGACCACGGCACCAGACGATCGAGGTTGCGGTAGGCCAGGTCGATGCGGCTGCAGGCCGTCAGTGCCAGGGCGAAGCCGATGAGCAGGAGCAGGGCTTTGGGCAGGCGAAGGGGCATGAGCGAATCCTTGCTGGGCTGGCCAGGCGGTAGACGCACGGTGGGCCCGACGGTTCCGGCGAATGTGCGCTCGGGCGGCCGGGCGGGTCAGGTGTTAGAATAGCCGCCTTGTCTTGAGGATCTTCGGAAATGGCTCTGCTTGGGCGTTACAACAGTTTGCAAATCGTGAAACACGTGGAGTTCGGCCTGTACCTGGATGGCGGCGCCGATGGCGAAATCCTCCTGCCGCGGCGCTACTTCCCCAAGGATGCCGAGCTGGAGCTGGACGACTGGCTCAATGTGTTCATCTACCTGGACAGCGAAGACCAGCTGATCGCCACCACCGAAAAGCCGAAAATGCAGGTGGGCGAGTTCGCCAGCCTCAAGGTCAAGGACATCAACGGCGCGGGCATCTTCCTCGATTGGGGCCTGTCCAAGGACCTGCTGATGCCCTACTCGGAAGAGTCGCGGCAACTGAAGATCGGCGACTACTGCGTGGTCCATGCCTACCTGGACAAGCGCACCCGGCGTATTACCGCCACCGCCAAGCTGGACCGTTACCTGGACCGCACCCCGGTGGACTACAGCGTCGGCCAGCCGGTCGAGCTACTGGTGGCCGGCGAGACGCCGATGGGCTTCAAGGCGATCATCAACAACCGCCACTGGGGCCTGATCCACAAGAACGAGGTGTTCAAGTTCCTGCGTTCGGGCATGCACGAGAAGGGCTTCATCAAGGAAGTGCGCGCCGACGGCAAGATCGCCCTGAGCCTGCAGCCGGTGGGCCAGGCCTTGGCCGACAGCCTGCACGAACAGATCATGCAGCGCCTGGAGGCCAACGGTGGTGTGCTGCCAGTGTGCGACAAGAGCGACCCTGCGCTGATCAGCCAGATGTTCAACGTGAGCAAGGGCAACTTCAAGAAAGCCATCGGCGCGTTGTTCAAGCAGGGCCGCATCGTCATCCATGACGATCGCATCGAGCGGGCTTGATCAGCCCTGCACGAAGGTACTGAAGTCCAGCTGCTCGCCACCCGGGCGGGTGTCGCGCAGCAGTGAGTCGCGGTCGGCGCTCAGGGCCAGGCTGATGGTCGAACGGCGTTTGCCGGGGTTGCGCACTTCCATCTGCTCCTGATGAGCCTTGAGGAAGTTGGTGGGCACCTTGAGGTGCTGCAGCCCGTCGTTCTCGGGGGTGTGCAGCAGCAGGTTGACCCAGTCAGGCTGGCCCTTGCGCAGCAGTGCAACCGGCACTTCGAACCACCACAGGTTGCGCTTGGTGTCGAGAATGGCGAACAGGGTGTTGGCACTGGTGAGTACCGGTTTGGCCAGCGCCTCGTTACGGCGAGCGATGGCGGTGGGTTTGTCGAGTTTCATGCAGGTTCCTGCGGGTTGACGCGAGTAAGGCCTGCCATTGTGGGGTGGGGCTTATCGCGGGGCAAGCCCGCTTCCCCGAAATCACCGAACCTGGACCGTGCAAGCGTATCGAGCCCAGTCAATTGCCGTTTGGCTGACAGGGTGAAAATGAATTGAAACTCTGGCCAATGGCCTTGGGTCGATCAGATGTCGACACGATTTCCCGTGTCTTTCCCCCGAGGAGACATCCCATGAGTGGCACCAAGGACAAAGCGAAGGGCCTGGCCAACGAGGCCGTGGGCAATATCAAGCAGGGCGTCGGCAAGGTGACCGACAATGACAAGCTGCGCGCCGAGGGCAAGGCCCAGGAACTGAAAGGCGAGGCGCAACAGGCCGTGGGCAAGGTCAAGGATGCCGTGAAGAAACCTTGACCGCCGCAGCCTGGCCGCGGGGCAAGCACGCTCCCGCAAGATGGGGGCGGGCTTGCCCCGCGCTTGCTTTGTACTGTGCGCAAGGTACAAGCGAACAGCACGCCCGCCGCCTGGTCTATTAGACTTGCAGCATTGCCATTCCGATCAAGCGGCGAAAGGAGACGCTATGATTTTCCCCGACCTGCGCGGCCTGCCCCTGCACCGCGTGTTGGTGCGCACCGTCAAGGAGTTCCTCGATGACGAGATGTCCACCTATGCCTCCGCGCTGGCCTACCAGATGCTGTTCTCGCTGTTCCCCTTCCTGCTGTTCCTGATCGCCCTGATCGGTTTCCTGCATCTGCCGGACTTCTTCTCCTGGCTGCGCCTGCAGTCGGAACTGGTGCTGCCGCCCCAGGCCCTGGAGCAGGTCAACCCGGTGATCGACCAGTTGCAGCAGTCCAAGGGCGGGCTGTTGTCGGTGGGTATCGTGATTGCCCTGTGGACCGCCTCGGCGGGCGTGCGCCTGATGATGAGCGCGATGAACGCGGCCTATGACGTGCCCGAGGGGCGGCCGGTGTGGAAGCGCATTCCGCTGTCGGTCATCTATACCGTGGGCATCGCCGGCATGCTCCTGGCAGCGGCGGCGCTGATGGTGCTGGGGCCGCAGGTAATGGAGTGGATCGCTTCCCAGGTCGGGCTGGAGGAGGCGGTCGTCATCGTCTGGACCATCCTGCGCTGGCCGGCGATCATCATTCTGATGATGGTGGCGGTGGCACTGATCTACTACGTGATGCCCGACGTGAAGCAGAAATTCCGTTTCATCACCCCAGGTTCGGTACTGGCGGTGGTGGTGTGGATCGTCGCCTCGCTGGGCTTTGCCTACTACGTGAAGACCTTTGCCGACTACAACGCCATGTATGGCAGTATCGGGGCGATCATCGTGCTGTTGCTGTACTTCTACATCTCCGCCGCAGTGCTGCTGCTGGGCGCCGAGATGAACGCGGTGATCGAGCACATGTCGGCCGAGGGCAAGAACCCCGGCGAAAAGGAATTCGAGCAGGACAACCCGCAACAGAGCATCACCGTGCTCGGCCATGAGCACCCGGTGACACCCGAACCCCAGACCCGCGAGCCGAATACCTGATGATCCGCGACATTCTCAAGATGGGCGATGAACGCCTGCTGCGCATCGCCCCGCCGGTTCCCGAGCACATGATCGGCAGCCCGGAGCTTGCGCAACTGATCGACGACATGTTCGAGACCATGGCCCATGTCGGCGGTGTCGGCCTGGCCGCGCCGCAGATCGGCATCGACCTGCAACTGGTGATCTTCGGTTTCGAGCGCAGCGAGCGTTACCCGGACGCCGAGCCGGTACCACGTACCATCCTGCTCAACCCGGTGATCACCCCGCTGGCCACGGAGGTCGAGGACGGCTGGGAGGGCTGCCTGTCGGTGCCCGGCCTGCGTGGCGTGGTGCCGCGCTACAAGCACATCAGCTATTCGGGCATCGATCCGCAGGGCAACCCGATCAACCGCTTTGCCGACGGCTTCCACGCCCGGGTGGTGCAGCATGAGTGCGACCACCTGATCGGCCGTTTGTATCCTTCGCGCATCCAGGACTTCAGCAAGTTCGGCTATACCGAGGTGCTGTTCCCCGGGCTCGACGTGGCCGACGACTGACCCCGCCTCATCGCCAGCAGGGCCTTGCTGCGCTGGTAGCGGGCCAGGCGTGAGGCCAGGGCCTCGGGCAGGGTGGTTGTCGGTGTGAAGGCCAGGCGCTGGTAGAAAGGCGCCAAATCCGGGTGGCAGAACAGCCAGGTCGCAGCGTTGCTTTCGGCCAGCGCCGCGTCTATCAGCCTGGATGCGATCTGCTGGCCCCGCCACTGCGGGGCGACGAACAGGCCGGTCAGCCAGTGATCGCCACCGATGGGCGTCAGGTTCATCCCACCGATTATTTCTGCGGTACGCGCCACCCATTGCTCGCCTTCACCGGCGGCGCGCATGCGCGAGCCGTGCTGGCGGTAGAAATGGTCCAGCAGGCGCCGCTGGGTTGGGGGAAGGCGAGTGCAGGTCAGGGGGAACATGCTTGGTTCACGCGGTGTGGCTATCTCAGGCAGGTATTCATCGGTGCTTTGTCGCAGATTGTTGCAAATGCGGCAAGGGTGAATGTCCGACTCCGGGGTTCAACTATTTCAGGCGGGGAGTAGACTTTCACTCATCCCCCCGGCAGTACGATAAAGCGGGATCGGTACTTCGTGTCATCTTCGCAGTTGATGACAACTTCTCCGGGCCATTGACGGCGTCAGAAGTCACGCGATCAGCTTGATAGCCATCAAGGTCGACATCCATGAAAGCCTTACTGATTCTTGCATTGGTCGGTATGTCCCCGTTCGCCTTCGCGGACCAGGCCAAGACCGCAGACACCCAGCCCGTGGTCGAGCAGTACGACTATTCCACCAACCTCGACATCAAGCGCGTGATCAGCCTGTCGACGATCCCCAACGTTTGCGAAGTGGTGCCCGCCACCATGACCTACGAGGATCATCAAGGGCAGGTCCACACCCTCCAGTACCGTGCATTGGGTGAGGGTTGCCGGCTGAATTAAGCCGCGAGGGAGCGGGCTTGCCCCGCGATGGCGTTCAGCCGAGTATCACGTGCAATCGCGGGTCAGGCCCGCTCCCACCAGTTCCAGTCCTTGCTTCAATTGCGCCCGGCTGTGCGCCGCCGACAGGCTGATCCGCACGGCCCTGACGCTGTCGGTGCCTACCGCGAACACGCTGGCCGGCACGATCTCCACCCCGTGTTCCCGACACCGCGCAACCAGCGCCTGGGCGTCTCCAGGCGTGGCCAGCCAGATGTGCGGCGACGGCACGCCATCGGCGGGCAGCGCCTCGCCCAGCACCGCCCGCGCCAGGCGCCAGCGTTCGCCCAGTTCTTCCCGTTGCCAGGCCAGCCGCCGGGCGGCAGTGCCATCCGCGATCCATTGGCAGGCGATGCGCAGGTTCAGCGGCGACACCGACCAGTGGGTGGCCTGGGCATAGGGATCGATCTGCTCCAGCAACGCTGGCCGGGCCACGATCCAGCCCAGGCGCAAGCCGGCGGCGACGGTCTTGGACAGGCTGCTGATCAGCACGCCACGGCCTTCGAGCAAGGGGTAGAGTGGTGGCCGGTCGGTCAAGGCGCCATACACGTCATCCTCGATGACCAGCAGTTGGTGGCGCCTGGCGACTTGCGCCAGCGCCAGGCGCCGGGCTTCGCCCATGCACGCCCCGGTCGGGTTGTGCAGGGTAGGGGTGGTGACCAATACCCGCGCGCCGCTCGCGCGGACCACACGGTCCAGTTCGTCCGGGAGCAGGCCTTGCTCATCCAGGGCCACGCCGTGCACGGGCAGGCGCAACTGGCGACAGGCCGCCTTGATGCCCGGGGCGGTCAACGCCTCGACCATCACTGGCTCGCCCGCCTGGCACAACGACTGCAACACCAGGGTCAGCGCCTGCTGGGCGCCCCCGCAAAGCAGCACGTCCTCTGGCGCCAGGTCCAGGCCGCGGTTGCCCAGCCAGCGCGCCCCCTCGATCCGCCCCAGCAGCAACTGCTCGGGCCCCAGGTAATGGTCGAGCAAGGCGGTATCGCCCTGTTCGAGCAGCCTGCGCAGGCTGTGCTCAAGGTCCAGATTGCAGGGATCGGCCACCGGCACATTGGTCGACAGATCGATCACTGGGTGCTGGCGGCTGGGTTGCTTGAGGCGAAACAGCGTCGCTTCCTTGCTGCTGGCCAGCACATAGGTGCCGCGTCCCACCTCCCCGGACACCAGGTGCCGCGCCGCTGCTTCTCGGTAGGCCTGCTGCGTGGTGCTCGGGTTCAGGCCCAGCGCCCAGGCGAGGCGGCGTTGCGGGGGCAGGCGTTCACCGACCTTCAGTTCACCCTGTTCGATGGCGTTGGCGATGGCCTCGACCAGTGCCTGGTAGCGCGGCTGGTCGTTGGCCGGGAGGTTCGGAATCCACACGAAATTGCTGCCCATGCAATATTTATTTGGACCCATACAATGCCCGGCGCTTAGGATCGGTTCAACCCCATACCGATGAAGGACGTTCGCCATGTTCGACTTGCCAGCCCTGCGAGAAGCCGCCGCTTTCGTTCACCAGCACGTGCCGCCGACCCCACAGCACGCCTGGCCGCTGCTGGCCGAGCGGCTGGGTTGCCAGCTGTGGGTCAAGCACGAGAACCATGCGCCCACGGGGGCCTTCAAGGTGCGCGGCGGGCTGGTCTATGTCCGCTCGCTGTTGGCCAGTGGCGCAGTCCCCCGTGGCCTGGTTACCGCCACGCGCGGCAATCACGGCCAGAGCATGGCCCTGGCGGCGCGCCAGGCAGGCTTGCCGCTGGTGATCGTGGTGCCAGAGGGCAATTCGCGGGAGAAGAACGCCGCCATGCGTGCCTTGGGCGCGGAACTGGTGGAGCATGGCGTGGACTTCGATGTGGCCCGGGAAGAGGCGGCGCGCCTGGCCGATGCGCGGGGCTTTGCCATGGTTCCCTCGTTCCATCCGGAGCTGGTGCGTGGCGTGGCCACCTACGCCCTGGAGCTGTTCGAGGCGGTGGCCGACCTGGATTGCGTATACGTGCCGATCGGCATGGGTTCGGGCATCTGTGGGTTGATCCAGGCGCGCAACCTGTTGGGGTTGTCCACCGAGATCGTCGGCGTGGTATCCACTGCGGCAGACGCTTATGCCCAGAGCTTCGAGCTGGGACACATCGTCACCACCGCCAGCGCCGATACCTTCGCCGACGGCATGGCCTGCCGCGTGCCGCATCCCGACGCCTTTGCCCTGGTACGCGAGCATGCTGCACGCATCGTGCGGGTGAGCGACGAGGAAATCGCCGAAGCCATGCGCCTCTACCACGAAACCACCCACAACACCGCCGAAGGTGCCGGCGCCGCCGCCCTGGCTGCACTGATGCAGGAGCGTGGGCGTCAGGCGGGCAAGCGGGTGGCGGTGGTTCTCAGTGGCGCGAACGTGGATCGCGGGCGCTATGCGCAGGTGTTGATGGGGACGAAAGATCCTGTATGAAAGGCTGCGATGGCCTGACCTGCAAAATCCTCCTGTACCGCCAGGGGGCATTCAGGTTCAATCGCTGACTTTCGTCCGCAGTCGAGCCTGCCATGCCCTTTTCCAATGGTTTCCTCCTCAGCCTGTCCCTGTGCCTGGACATCGGCGTGGCCAACATCGCCATGATTACCCTGGCCATGCAGCGGGGGTTTCTTCAGGGTTTCTGGCTTGGGCTGGGGACCTGCGTGGGCGATCTCATCTACGCCATTGCGGCCCTGGCCGGCATGACCGTTTTGCTGCAGTTCGAAAGCGTGCGCTGGACGTTGTGGCTGGGGGGCTCCGCGTTATTGGCATGGTTCGCGGTGAAGATGCTGCTGGCGGCGTGGCGCGGCGGGCACCTGGAGTCGCGTGGCCAGGTAGTGGTCGAATCGGGCTGGCGTGAGTTCCTGCGCGGGATCTTCCTGGCCATGTCATCGCCCAGCGCGATTCTCTGGTTTGCGGCAGTCGGCGGCGTGCTGATCTCCCGCTCCGGCGCCGGCAGCGCGCTGGATGCGGGCCTGTTCCTCGGTGGCTTCTTTGCCGCCGGGCTGCTCTGGTGCGTCTCGTTGTGCGGTATCGCCAGTCATGGCGGGCGGCTGCTTGGCGATCGCCTGCTGACCTGGTCGTACCTGTTGTCGGCGGCGATCTTCTGCTATTTCGCAGGTTACGTGGTGCTCTCCGGTTACCGCGAATTCATCCTGGCAGTACCGGCCTGATCATTCTGGCGGTTCTGTGCCGCTGACTGTTTTTTCTCATCGGGTTGTCGATTCTCCATTTTCCCGTTCGACCATGGGTGAAGGCGCCGGAATGCACCGGCGCCAATCATTGTTGAACGCTGGGAGGAAGCACTGATGAACAGCGCAGCCGAAACTGAACTTCGTCAACTGATCGAACAGTGGATGCAGGCCGTGCGCGAGCGCGACGTGGACCGTATCGTCGCGCCCTATGCCGACGACATTCTCGCCTTCGATGCCATCCAGGCCCTGCAATTCAAGGGCAAGGCCGCCTACCGCGCACACTGGGAAATGTGCATGGGCATGTGCACGGGGCCGATGGTCTTCGAACTGGCAGAGCTGAAGGTATACGCCGACGGCGACCTGGCCCTGGCTCATTGGCTCAACCGCTGTGGCCCGGGCGACGACGAAAGCCAGTGCGGCTTCATGCGCGCCACGGTCGGCTATCGGCGCAGCGGCGGCCAATGGCAAGTGATCCACGAGCATTGGTCGGCGCCGTTCGACATGGAAACGCAAAAAGCCTTGTTCGACCTCAAGCCCTGATACCGCTCATCGCCCACCGCACCGAGCCGACCTGCTGGAGACGATCATGAAATACCTGTGCCTGGTCTATTGTGATGAAGCGCTGTTGCACAGCCTGCCCGACAGCCCCGAAGACGCCGAATGCATGGCCTACGCCGAATCCATCCAGGGCAGCGGGCGCATGCTCGCCGCCGAGGCGCTCAAGCCTGTGCAGACGGCCACCACGGTACGTGTACGCGCCGGGCGCATGAGCCTGACCGATGGCCCGTTCGCCGAAACCAAGGAGCAACTGGCCGGTTTCTACCTGGTCGACGCCCGTGACCTCAACGAGGCGCTGAACATCGCCAAGGGCATCCCGGCAGCCCGGGTGGGCAGCGTCGAGGTTCGGCCGGTGCGTGAATTGCAACCCTGACGCAACGGGAGAAAAGCCGCATGAGTCAGCAGGGAAAGCCCGATTGATGGTGGGGGAAGCGCAAGTCCGCCAGGAGGTGGAGGCTGTCTACCGCCGCGATTCGCGGCGGATCCTGGCGACCCTCATTCGCCTGCTGGGGGACTTCGACCTGGCCGAGGAGGCCATGCACGATGCCTTCTTCATCGCCGTGCAGCGCTGGCAGCGTGATGGTATTCCCGACAACCCGAGGGCCTGGCTGGTGTCTGTCGGCCGCTTCAAGGCCATCGATGCGCTGCGCCGAAGTGCCCGTTTCGACCGCTCCCAGGGCGACCTGATCATGTTGCTCGAACGCGAAGCCGGCGATCCGGGCGAGCAGACGTTGCTGGCCGATGACCGTCTGCGGCTGATCTTTACCTGCTGCCACCCGGCACTGGCCTCTGACGCCCAGGTACCGCTGACCCTGCGCGAGGTGTGTGACCTGACCACCGAGCAGATCGCCCGTGCCTTCCTGCAAAGCCCGGCCACCATCGCCCAGCGCATCGTGCGTGCCAAGGCCAAGATCCGCGATGCGAAGATTCCCTATCAGGTGCCGGAACTGAGCGAGCTGCCCGAGCGCCTGGAAAGCGTGCTGCGGGTCATCTACCTGGTATTCAACGAAGGCTATTCGGCCTCGGCGGGCGAAGATGTCACCACTCGCGAGCTGACCGACGAGGCAATCCGCCTGGGGCGCCTGGTGGCCCAGTTGCTGCCCGATGCCGAAGTGCATGGCCTGCTGGCGCTGATGCTGCTCCAGGCATCGCGGCAGAGGGCGCGCAGCACCGCCGATGGCGAGCTGGTGCTGCTGGATGAGCAGGATCGCAGCCTGTGGGATCGCGGGCAGATCGAAGAGGGCAGCCAGCTGGTCCAGCAGGCATTGCGCAGTCGCGACTTCGGGCCGTATACCGTGCAGGCGGCCATAGCCGCGGTGCATGCCGAAGCACCCAGCGCCGAGGCTACGGATTGGGACGAGATCATCGGCCTGTACGATGTGCTGCAGCGCCACTGGCCATCAGCGGTGGTGGAGCTGAACCGGGCGGCGGCGCTGGCCAGGCGGGACGGCGCCCAGGTGGGGTTGCAGGCGGTGGAGGCAATCCTGCAGCGGGGCGAGCTGGGTGATTACCACCTGGCCCATGCCGCGCGCGCCGAACTGCACCGGCAGCTGGGCAACCTCGATCAGGCCCGGGATGCCTGGAGGCAAGCGCTGACGCTTACCCGCCAGGGGCCGGAACGGCGGCATATCGAACGGCGGTTACGCGAACTGGGCTGAGCTATCGCCAGCGTGCCCGCGATGGCCGGCGTGGTGAATCAGCTGGCGACAAAATTCGGCGGGCTGACCAGCTCGACCGTCTGCTGCTTGCGCGGCGCGAGGATCTCGGCCTCGCCACTGACGACCAGCTCATCGTTCTGGTTGTACACATTGGTGGCGATGCGCACCTTGAACTTGGGCAGCTTCTCGAGAATTTCCAGGCGCACGGTCAGCTCATCGCCGATCTTCACCGGCTTCTGGAAGCTCATCTGCTGGCCCAGGTAGATGGTGCCCGGGCCAGGCAGGGTGCAGGCCACTGCGGCACTGATCAGCGCGCCACTGAACATGCCATGGGCGATGCGCTCGCGGAACATGCTCTTGGCGGCGAATTCGGCGTCCAGGTGCACCGGGTTGTGGTCGCCGGACATGGCGGCGAACAGCTGGATGTCGCGCTCTTCGACAGACTTCTTGTACTCAGCTTTCTGGCCGACTTCGAGGGCTTCGTAAGGGGTGTTGGTGACCTGGGTCATCGAGGCTTCCTTGTAGGGCGGGCGAGGTGGCCGATCATTCACTGCGGGCAGGGCGGCCAAGGGCCAGCGCCTGCTCCAGCCAGCCGATGATCTCGGCGGTGACCTCGTCGCGATGGGTTTCGTTGAGCACTTCGTGGCGTGCGCCGGGGTAGATGCGCAACTGTACATGACGGTTGCCGGTCGCGCGCAGGGCGTCGGCCAGATGGATGAGACGCTTGCCGGCACTCACCGGATCACATTCGCCGCCGATCACCAGGATGGGCAGGTTCGGGTCGATCTGCCCGAGATGCCTGGGCTGGCTGATCTGCGCCAGCCCCTGCAGCAGGTCGAGCCACAGCTGGTTGCTGCAACGGAAGCCGCACAACGGGTCGGCGATGTACTTGTCCACTTCCCCGGCATCGCGGCTGAGCCAGTCGAACGCCGTGCGGTTGGGTTTGAAGGCCTTGTTGAACGAGCCGAACGACAGCCAGTCGATCAGCGCGCTCTTGCCCAGGGGGCCTTGGCGCCAGGCTTCGAAGCGGGCGATCAGGCGCGCGGCCCGGTACAGTGCCACCGGCTGGAAGTTCGAACCGCTGAGGATCGCGCCTTGCAGGCTGGCGCTGTGGTGCAGCAGGTAGGCCTGGGCGATGTAGCTGCCCATGCTGTGGCCGAACAGGAACAGCGGGGTGCCCGGGAACTGCTGGCCGACGTGCTGGGCCAGCAGGCCCAGGTCGTTGACCACGGCATTCCAGCCATTATGGCGGGCGAACAGGCCCAGGCTGCCCTGCTCGGCGGTACGGCCATGGCCGCGCAGGTCGGGGGCGAGCAGCGCGTAGCCTGCAGCGTTGAGGGCATGCCCCAGGCGCTGGTAGCGCCCGGCATGCTCTGCCATGCCGTGGGCCAGCAACACCACGGCCTTGACCGGCGTGGCGGGCAGCCATTGATGAACATGGAGGCTGCAATGCTCGCTGGCGGGGAGCCAGAAGGCGTCATGGGGCATGGCGGATCCTTGCGCGCGGAGGTTCGCCAACAGTGTATGCGCAAAGCGCTCGATTGCAGGAAGGGCAGAAAAGAGATTCACAATGTTAATGGCGGCACTTGGCGTATTTGCCACCCTCGACAGAGCTGCTAACGTCGGCTGAACACCTTTTTGCCATCAGGCGATCAGGTCAGGGACGTCCCGGTAGAGGAACAACAATAAATGCAAGCCGATTTCTGGAACGACAAGCGCCCGGCGGGCGTGCCTTCCACCATTGACATGAATGCCTATACGTCAGTCGTCGACGTTTTCGAACGCTCCTGCAAGCGCTTCGCCGACCGGCCGGCATACAGCAACCTCGGCGTCACCCTGAGCTACGCGGACCTCGACCGTTACTCGGCGGCCTTCGCCGGCTGGTTGCAGCAGCACACCGACCTGGTGCCGGGCGACCGCATCGCGGTGCAGATGCCCAATGTCCTGCAATACCCCATCGCGGTGTTCGGCGCCATGCGTGCCGGCTTGATCGTGGTCAACACCAACCCGCTGTACACCGAGCGCGAGATGCGCCATCAGTTCAAGGACTCCGGCGCCCGCGCGCTGGTGTACCTGAACATGTTCGGCAAGCGCGTGCAGGAGGTGCTGCCCGACACCGGCATCGAGTACCTGATCGAAGCGAAGATGGGCGACTTGCTGCCGGCGGCCAAGGGCTGGCTGATCAATACCGTGGTCGACAAGCTGAAGAAAATGGTACCGGCCTACCAGTTGCCCCAGGCAGTGTCGTTCAAGCAGGTCCTGCGCCAGGGGCAACGCCTCGGTCACCAGGCGGTGGCGCAGACACTCGACGATGTCGCGGTGCTGCAGTACACCGGCGGGACCACGGGCCTGGCCAAAGGAGCCATGCTCACCCACGGCAACCTGGTGGCCAACATGCTTCAGGTCCTGGCCTGTTTCGGCCAGCACGGGCCCGATGGCCAGCCGCTGATCAAGCAAGGGCAGGAGGTGATGATCGCGCCGCTGCCGCTGTACCACATCTATGCCTTTACCGCGAACTGCATGTGCATGATGGTGACCGGCAATCACAACGTGCTGATCACCAACCCCCGCGACATTCCGGGGTTCATCAAGGAATTGGGCAAGTGGCGGTTCTCGGCGCTGGTAGGCCTGAATACCCTGTTCGTCGCGCTGATGGACAACCCGGGGTTCAAGTCGCTGGATTTCTCCGCGTTGAAGATCACCAATTCCGGCGGCACCGCGCTGGTCAAGGCCACCGCCGAGCGCTGGGAGGCGCTCACGGGTTGCCGCATCGTCGAAGGCTACGGCCTGACCGAGACCTCGCCAGCGGCCAGCACCAACCCCTATGGCCAGCTGGCGCGCCTGGGAACGGTGGGGATCCCGGTGCCTGGCACGGGGTTCAAGGTGATCGACGATGACGGTCACGAACAACCGTTGGGCGAGCGCGGCGAGTTGTGCATCAAGGGGCCGCAGGTGATGAAGGGCTATTGGCAGCAGCCGGAGGCTACCGCCCAGGTGCTGGACAGCGAAGGCTGGCTGAAGACCGGCGACATTGCGATCATCGATCCGGATGGTTACACCCGGATCGTCGACCGCAAGAAAGACATGATCATCGTCTCGGGCTTCAACGTGTATCCCAACGAGATCGAGGACGTGGTGATGGGCCATCCGCAAGTGGCCAGCTGCGCGGTGATCGGCGTGCCGGACGAGCGTACCGGCGAAGCGGTGAAGCTGTTCGTGGTGCCGCGTGCTGGCGGGGTGAGCGTCGATGAGCTCAAGGCGTTCTGCAAGAGCAATTTCACCGGTTACAAGGTGCCCAAGCACATCGTGCTGCGCGAGTCGTTGCCGATGACCCCGGTGGGCAAGATCCTGCGTCGGGAATTGCGGGACATCGCCTAAAGGTAGGAGCGGCGGTGCGATTTGTCCCGCGATTGCGTCAGCCTGGGCGACAGTGTTGCCATGAATGACGCCATCGCTGGCCAAGTCGCATCGGCGCACCGCCACTCCCACAGATCCTCTCTAGGCCAGGGCTTTCAGGCGGATTCGCGACATTTTGTATAATTACTCTAAAAATGACCTGTATTGTTCATTGAGTCATTTTTATGACCTGTCGGCCCATTTCGGCCTCTAGGCGACCCCTTGCAAAGCTGTTACTCTCGGCGCGCTTTCAGAGGATCCGGTTTGCAATGAACCGGCGTCTCATATCAATAATAAGCGCATCGACGCATACCGAATTCGCTGTTGCTGAAGGAGCGGGCTTCCATGATCGAACATTTTTGGAAGGATAAGTACCCAGCCGGGGTCACGGCGGACATCAATCCTGACGAATTCCCCAATATCCAGGCGGTACTCAAGCAATCCTGCCAACGCTTTGCCGACAAACCTGCCTTTAGCAACCTGGGCAAGACCATCACCTACGGCGAGCTGTACACCTTGTCCGGCGCCTTCGCCGCCTGGCTGCAGCAGCACACCGACCTGAAGCCGGGTGACCGCATCGCGGTCCAGTTGCCCAACGTCCTGCAGTACCCTGTCGCCGTCTTCGGCGCCATGCGTGCCGGGCTGATCGTGGTCAACACCAACCCGCTGTACACCGCGCGGGAGCTGGAGCATCAGTTCAACGATTCCGGCGCCAAGGCGCTGGTGTGCCTGGCCAACATGGCGCACCTGGCGGAAAAGGTGGTGCCCAAGACCCAGGTCAAACACGTCATTGTCACCGAAGTGGCCGACTTGTTGCCACCACTCAAGCGCCTGCTGATCAACAGCGTCATCAAGTACGTGAAGAAAATGGTGCCGGCCTACCACCTGCCGGGCGCGGTGCGCTTCAACGACGCGCTGGCGCTGGGTAAGGGCGGCGCGGTCACCGAGGCCAACCCGCAGCCCGGCGACGTCGCCGTGCTGCAGTACACCGGCGGCACCACCGGCGTGGCCAAGGGCGCGATGCTCACCCATCGCAACCTGGTGGCCAACATGCTGCAGTGCCGTGCGCTGATGGGCTCGAACCTGCACGAAGGCTGCGAGATCCTCATCACTCCGCTGCCGCTGTATCACATCTACGCCTTCACCTTCCATTGCATGGCCATGATGCTGATCGGCAACCACAACGTGCTGATCAGCAACCCGCGTGACCTGCCTGCGATGGTCAAGGAACTGGGCAAGTGGAAGTTCAGCGGCTTCATCGGCCTCAACACGCTGTTCGTCGCCCTGTGCAACAACGAGACCTTCCGCAACCTCGATTTCTCGGCGCTGAAGATCACCCTGTCCGGCGGCATGGCCCTGCAGCAAAGCGTGGCCGAGCGCTGGAAGGCGGTGACTGGTTGCGCCATCTGCGAAGGCTACGGCATGACCGAGACCAGCCCGGTAGCGGCGGTCAATCCGACCTCGGCCAACCAGTTGGGCACCATCGGCATCCCGGTGCCGTCCACCCTGTGCAAGATCGTCGACGACAACGGCCAGGAACTGCCCCTGGGCGAGGTGGGCGAGCTGTGCATCAAGGGGCCGCAGGTGATGAAGGGCTACTGGCAGCGTGAAGACGCCACCGCCGAGATCATCGACAGCAACGGTTGGCTGAAAACCGGTGACATTGCCGTGATCCAGCCGGACGGTTACATGCGCATTGTCGATCGTAAGAAAGACATGATCCTGGTGTCCGGTTTCAACGTGTACCCCAACGAGCTCGAAGACGTGCTGGCCGCGCTGCCGGGCGTGATGCAGTGCGCCGCCATCGGTATCCCGGACGAGAAATCCGGTGAAGTGATCAAGGTGTTCATCGTGGTCAAACCGGGCATGACCCTGACCAAGGAACAGGTCATGGAGCACATGCGCGCCAACGTCACCGGCTACAAGGTGCCCAAGGCCATCGAGTTCCGCGATGCGCTGCCGACCACCAACGTCGGCAAGATCCTGCGCCGCGAGCTGCGTGACGAAGAGCTGAAGAAGCAGGGCCTGAAAAAGATCGCCTGATCTGCAGCCTGCTTTGGGATTGAAACGTGGGAGCGGCGGTGCGCCGATGCGACTTGCCCCGCGATAGCGTCAGGTCAGGCAACGTTGTTGCCCGAGTCGACGCCATCGCGGGTCAAGTCGCACCGGCGCACCGCCGCTCCCGTTTTGCGTTATGAAGCTCAGCGCAGTTTTTCCAGCATCTGGTAGTACCACATCCCCGCCGCCAGCAGCGGATTGCCCAGCAAGTCGCCCATCGGCACCTTGATGTGCTTGCATGCCGCGAAGGTATCGAATTTCTCCAGCGTCCCGGTCAAGGCCTCGGCCATGATCTCGCCCATGATGTGGCTGGTGGCGATGCCGTGCCCGGAGTACCCCTGGCAGTACCAGACGTTGTCCGACAGCTTGCCCAGTTGCGGGATGCGGTTGACCACGATGCCCATGGCGCAGCTCCACTGGAACTCGATCGGCACGCCCTTCAGCGCCGGGAAGGTGCGCTCGATGCACGGGCGCAGCTCGCCCTCGATGTCTCGCGAATCGCGCCCGGAGTAGTTGGCGCCGCCGCCGAACAGCAGTCGTTTGTCGGCGGTCAGGCGGTAGTAGTCGAGGACGAAGCGGCAGTCGTACACGGCCAGATCCTGCGGGTTGATCTGGTCGGCCAGGTCGCCCAGTGGCGCGGTGGTGACGATGCCGCCCATGGCCGGGAAGATCTTGCCCTTGAGCTGGCGTTTTTCCAGTTTGTGGTAGACGTCGCCGGCCAGCATCACCTGGCGTGCCTCGATGCGCCCGTTGGCGGTAACCACGGCCGGGCGGGGGCCGTGGATGATCTCCAGCACTTCGGAATTCTCGAACACCAGCGCGCCGAGGCCATGGGCGGCGCGGGCCTCGCCCAGGCACAGGTTGAGCGGATGCAGGTGCAGGTTGCGGTGGTTCTTCAACGCGCCGAGGTACAGCGGGCTCTGCAGGTGCTGCTCCATGGCGTCGCGGTCGAGCAATTGCACCAGGTCGCCCATGCCGCGGCGCTGGGCTTCGGCCTCGAAGGCGCGCAGTTCGGTCATGTGCGACGGTTTCATCGCCGCGTGCAGGTGGCCGTGCTTGAGGTCGCACTGGATACCGTAGCGCTCGACCCGCTGTTCTATGATCTGGTGGCCGCGCCAGCGCAGGTGCCAGATGAAGTCGTCCACCTCGGCGCCCAGACGGTCGCGCATCTGCGTGCGCATGGCCTCGTCGCCCGACAGGCTGCCGGTGACCTGGCCACCGTTGCGCCCGCTGGCGCCCCAGCCGATGCGGTTGGTCTCGACGATGGCTACCTTCAGGCCACGTTCGGCCAGCTCCACCGCAGTGGCCACGCCGGTGAAGCCGCCGCCGATGATCGCCACGTCCACCTGCACCGTGCCCTTGAGCGTGGGGTATTCGGTCGTGTCATTGAGGGTGGCGCTGTAGTAGGACGGCGCGCGCTGGGCCGACCCGTTGTTGACTGCTGCGTTCATGGGTGTTCCTTGTTGTAGTTCGTCTGTCAGGCCTGGTGCAGGTACCAGCGCCAGTCTTGTTCGCCGACTTCGGCCATGAACTGGCGGTACTCGGCGCGCTTGACCTTCAGGTACACGCCGAGGAAGGCCTCGCCCAGCGCCTCCCGTGCCCAGGCCGACTGCTCCAGGGCTTCCAGGGCAGTCAGCCAGTCGGTGGGCAGGTACTCGCTGGCCTGGGCATAGCCGTTGCCTTCGACCGGCGCGCCGGGGTCGAGCTGTTCGCGGATGCCCTGGTGCGCGGCAGCAAGTATCGCGGCGGCGGCCAGGTAGGGGTTGGCGTCAGCGCCGCAGATGCGGTGCTCCACATGTCGGCTGTTGGCCGGGCCGCCGGGCACGCGCAGGCTGACGGTGCGGTTGTCCACGCCCCAGGTCGGCGCCAGCGGGGCATAGCTGTTGGCCTGGAAGCGGCGGAACGAGTTGGCGTTGGGGCAGAACAGCAGCAGCGACTCACGCAGGTGGCGCAGCATGCCGGCCACTGCCTGGCGCAACAGTGGGGTGCCGGCCTTGTCTTCGCTGGCGAACAGGTTGTTGCCAGCGGCGTCCGCCAGGCTCAGGTGCATGTGCATGCCGGTGCCGGCCAGTTGCGCGAACGGCTTGGCCATGAAGCACGCCTGCATGCCATGGGCATTGGCAATGCCCTTGACCAGACGCTTGTAGCGCACGGCCTGGTCCATGGCCTGGAGCGCATCGCCGTGCTCCAGGGTAATTTCCACCTGCCCCGGAGCGTACTCGGAGATCGCCGTGCGCACAGGGATGTCCTGGGCCTTGCAGGCAGCATACAGATCGGCAAGGAACGGTTCGATCTGCTCCAGCTCGCGCAAGCCATAGACCTGGGTACCGCGTGGGCGGCCGCCGTCGCTGTCCAGCGCTGGTTGCGGCCGGCCCTGGGCGTCGCGCTGCTGGTCGAGCAGGTAGAACTCCAGCTCGCAGGCCATCACCGGGTGATAACCCTCGGCCTTGAGGGCGTCGATCACCCGCAGCAGCACATGACGCGGATCCGCCACGCTGGCCGGCAGGCCTTCGCTGGGGTGCATGCTGACCTGCACGGCGGCGGTCGGCACCCGGCGCCAGGGCAGGCGCACCAGGCTGCCATCCAGCGGGTAGGCGCGGCAGTCGATGTCGCCGACGTCCCAGACCAGGCCGGAGTTTTCCACGTCGTCGCCATTGAGGGTCAGGCCGAGGATGGTGCTGGGCAGCGGGCGGCCGCTTTCGAACACGGCCAGTAGTTCTTCGCGGTGCAGCAGCTTACCGCGGGGGACGCCGTTGGCGTCGAGGATGAACAGTTCGATCAGGTCGATATCGGGGTTGTCGGCCAGGAAACGCTTGGCTTGCTCTGCGGGGGCAAAGTGCATGGTGGATTCGCTCTGGGGCACACGGGACCGCCGCGCAGGCGAGCGGTCAGGCTGAGTCAATCGGCCAGAGGATGGCCGGGTCGGGTCAGGAGTGCGTGAGCGAAGTGTCCGGTGGGCGCGCGTGACGGCAATGCCACAGCGCCCAGAACGCCAGGATGATATGGACCAACGGGTTTTCACCGGCACGGGCCCGGGCCTTCGGCAACGAAGGGTGGGGCAGCGGGCGGGCGATCATCGGGTCAGGAAGCATCCCTGGATACTCACATGGCCTGTAAGGTTGATTAAAGCAGTGAATGGCGACGTTCATTCCGGTGTGAGCTAAACATTGGCAAGGTTTGCCTACCGCTTCGCAGGAGCTTAGGAAGCTTCCCACAGCTTTATCGGACCCAGGCTAATTTGCAGGGCCAGGGCCAGAGGTGAAAGTCGCTAAGTTCTGCAGGATAGGCAAGCGACAGGGACAGCCATGCAAGCACAAAGGACTTATCAGGATTATCTAAACAAGGAACGGTCATGTCGTGGATTTTCCTCATGCTCATTGCCATTGTCGTCGGACTTTTCGTTGATTGGGCATGTCGCTCAACACGGGTCAGGATTTTTCTGTATGTGGTTTGCATGAGCGCTGGCATGACGAGTTGTACGCAACTGGCTAATCGGCAGTTCTTACTGCTCGATGGACTTGAGTGGATGATACTTTTTGTCTCTGTTGCTACGCCGCTACTCTATAAACGCTCATCTTATTTCGAGCGAGATAGAGATTGATGATGCGTGGGCCTCTCGTGGGTCAAGCCCCCTGCCACAGGCTTTTCGATTTGGCCGTGGGAGCGAGCTGCTCCCGCGACAGGATTGAAGGGTAGCCATGACTGAGATCTTTCTTCTTACCCTTTATGGGCTGGTCGCCGGCCTGTTGCTTGACTGGGTATGTCGCTCACCAACGCTAAGATGCTGCGTCTGCGTGGCTTTGATGGCAACGGGCATAACGGCGTGCACACAACTTGGTGAGCGTGAATTCTTGCGGCTGGATGGGATGTACTGGTGGTTTCTGTGTGATGCAGTTGGAACGCTGCTGCTTTTCAAGCGTTCCCGCTATTTCGAACGTGACCGCGACTGAACGGCGGGCACAGGCAGCATCGATTTCGCAAATCTGCGACAATCGCGCCTCTTACGCCTGCCGATCATGAAAAAGCAGCATTCGCCTGCATCATTAAAAAGCCCCATGACAGACCACGCCATCGACCAACTGCTGAACAACCTCGACCACGCCATGATCGCCGACCGCCATCGGCTGCGTCGGCAATTGCACGAACTGCGCAAGCGCCCCGACGAGGGCAAGCTCGCGCAGTGGGTGGAAAAGGTCCAGGCGTCCTGCGCCCAGGTCACCGCGCGCCAGCAGAGCGTGCCGAGCATTCGCTACGACGACAACCTGCCGATCGCCGCCAAGCGCGACGAGATCAAGAAGGCCCTGGCCGAGCACCAGGTGCTGGTGATCGCCGGCGAGACAGGTTCCGGCAAGACCACCCAGTTGCCGAAGATCTGCCTGGAGCTGGGCCGTGGCAGCCGCGGCCTGATCGCCCACACCCAGCCTCGGCGGATCGCTGCGCGCAGTGTGGCGGCGCGGGTCGCCGAGGAACTGGGCACGCCGTTGGGGGCGCTGGTGGGCTACCAGGTGCGCTTCGAGGACCAGAGCGATTCGAACACCCTGGTCAAGCTGATGACCGACGGTATCCTGCTGGCCGAGACCCAGCACGACCGCTTCCTCGAACGCTACGACACGATCATCGTCGACGAGGCTCACGAGCGCAGCCTGAACATCGACTTCCTGCTCGGCTACCTCAAGACCCTGCTGCATCGCCGTCCGGAACTGAAGCTGATCATCACCTCGGCGACCATCGACCTGGAGCGTTTCTCCAAGCACTTCGACGGCGCGCCGATCATCGAGGTGTCCGGCCGTACCTACCCGGTGGAAACCTGGTACCGCCCGCTGACCAGCGAGCAGGACGAGGAGGGCAACCAGGTCGAGGAAGACCTCTCGGTCGACCAGGCGATCCTCGCCAGCCTCGACGAGATCGCCCAGCACGAGCGCAGCCAGGGCAAGGGCCCGGGCGACGTGCTGGTGTTCCTGCCCGGTGAACGCGAGATCCGCGACGCCGCCGAGATCCTGCGCAAGGCGCAGTTGCGTCACACCGAGATCCTGCCGCTGTATGCGCGGCTGTCGCCGGCCGAGCAGCAGCGGATCTTCCAGTCCCACAGCGGCCGGCGCGTGGTGCTGGCGACCAACGTCGCGGAAACCTCGCTGACGGTGCCGGGCATCCGCTACGTGATCGACAGCGGCACCGCCCGCATCAGCCGCTACAGCTACCGCGCCAAGGTCCAGCGCCTGCCCATCGAGGCCGTTTCGCAGGCCAGCGCCAACCAGCGTAAAGGCCGCTGCGGCCGGGTCGAGCCTGGCATCTGCATCCGCCTGTACAGCGAGGATGACTTCAACGGCCGGCCGGCGTTCACCGATCCGGAGATCCTGCGCACCAACCTGGCGGCGGTGATCCTGCAGATGCTGCACCTGCGCCTGGGCGCCATCGACGCCTTCCCGTTCATCGAGCCGCCGGATGGCAAGGCCATCAGCGACGGCTTCAACCTGTTGCAGGAGCTTTCGGCGGTCAACCGCGAGAACCAGCTGACGCCGCTGGGCCGCCAGCTGGCGCGTCTGCCGATCGACCCTCGTATGGGTCGCATGCTGCTCGAAGGTGCCCGCCAGGGCAGCCTGCAGGAAGTGCTGATCGTCGCCAGCGCACTGTCTGTGCAGGACCCGCGCGAACGCCCACCGGAGCGCCAGCAGGCCGCCGACCAGGCCCATGCCCAGTGGAAGGATGTCGATTCCGACTTCGCCGCGCTGGTCAACCTGTGGCGCGGTTTCGAGGAGCAGCGCCAGGCGCTGACCGCCAACCCGCTGCGCAACTGGTGCCGCAAGAACTTCCTCAACTACTTGCGCTTGCGCGAGTGGCGCGACGCTCACCGCCAGCTGGCGCTGATCTGTCGCGACCTGCAACTGACGATGAACAAGGACGCCTGCGACTACCAGCGCATGCACAAGGCGATTCTCAGCGGCCTGCTCAGCCAGATCGGCCAGAAGACCGAGGAGGGCGACTATCAGGGTGCGCGTCAGCGGCGGTTCTGGATTCACCCGTCGTCGGGCATTGGCCGCAAGCGGCCGCAATGGGTGATGGCTGCCGAACTGGTGGAAACCACCAAGCTGTATGCGCGCATGGTGGCCAAGATCGAGCCAGACTGGATCGAGCCGCTGGCCACCCACCTGATCAAGAAGAACCACTTCGAACCGCACTGGGAGAAGAAGCGCGGCCAGGTGGTGGCTTACGAGCAGATCACCTTGTACGGGTTGATCCTGGTCGGACGTCGCCCGGTGCATTTCGGTCCGATCGACCCCGTCACTTCCCGCGAACTGTTCATCCGCGATGGTTTGGTCGGCGGCGAGATCCAGTCCCGGGCCAAGTGCCTGGCGGCCAACAAGCGCCTGCTGGAGCAGCTCGACGAACTGGAGGCCAAGGCCCGCCGACGCGACATTCTCGCCGACGAAGAAACGCTGTACGCCTTCTACGAAGCGCGCCTGCCCGCAGAGATCCACCAGACCGCGACCTTCGATGCCTGGTACCGGATGACCAGCCAGAAGGACGCCAACCTGCTGATCATGCGCGAGGAGGACGTACTGGCCCGCGAGGCCAGCGAGGTCACCGCAGCGCAGTACCCGGATCACTTGCAGGTGGGCGAACTGCGCCTGTCGCTGAGCTACCATTTCGAACCGAACCATCCACGTGACGGCGTGACCGTGCGGGTGCCGGCGCCGTTGCTGCCCAACCTGCCGGGCGAACGCCTGGAATGGCTGGTGCCGGGCCTGCTCGAGGCCAAGTGCATCGCCCTGGTGCGCAACCTGCCCAAGGCCCTGCGCAAGAACTTCGTGCCGGTGCCGGACTTCGTCAAGGCGGCACTGTCGCGCATGGTCTTCGGCCAGGGCGCGTTGCCCCAGGCACTGGGCCAAGAGCTGCTGCGCATGACCGGGGCGCGGGTGTCCGACGAGGCCTGGGCGGAAGCGACCGGGCTGGTGGAAGGCCATCTGCGCATGAACATCGAAGTGGTCGATGCCCAGGGCAAGTTCCTCGGCGAGGGCCGCGACCTGGCCGAACTGACTGCCCGTTTTGCTGCAGCCAGCCAGGCCGCCCTGGCCTTGCCGCGCAACGACAAGGCCGAACAACCGGTGCAGGCCAAGGTATTCGAGCAGGTGGCGCAGACCGCCCAGCAGAAGATCGCCGGGCTGTCGATGACCGTTTACCCGGCACTGGTCGAGGACAACGGCACGGTGCGCGAGGGGCGGTTCTCGACCCAGGCCGAGGCCGAGTTCCAGCACCGACGTGCCCTGCAGCGCCTGCTGCTGCAACAGCTGGCCGAGCCGGCCAAGTTCCTGCGCGGCAAGCTGCCGGGGCTGACCGAATTGGGCTTGTTGTATCGCGAATTGGGCCGGGTCGAGGCACTGGTGGAGGATATCCTGTTGGCCAGTCTCGACAGTTGCGTGCTCGAAGGCGAAGACCCGCTGCCCCGTGATGGCGCGGCCCTGGCCTCGCTGGCCGAACGCAAGCGTGGCAATTGGAGCGAGCATGCCGAGCGCCTGGCGCGCCTGACCTTGGAGGTGCTCAAGCTGTGGCATGGCTTGCAGAAGCGCTTCAAGGGCAAGATCGACCTAAGCCAGGCGGTGGCGCTCAACGATATCAAGCAGCAACTGGCCAACCTGGTGTATCCGGGCTTCGTGCGCGAGACGCCGGGGGCCTGGCTCAAGGAATTGCCGCGTTATCTCAAGGCGGTGGAACTGCGCCTGGAGAAGCTGGGGTCGCAGGTGCAGAAGGACCGGGTGTGGAGTGGCGAGCTGGCCAATTGCTGGGCGCAATACCAGGCCCGTGCCGACAAGCATGCCCAGGAAGGCAAGCGCGATGAGCAACTGACCCTGTACCGCTGGCTGTTGGAGGAGTACCGGGTTTCGTTGTTTGCCCAGCAGTTGGGGACCAAGGTGCCGGTTTCCGACAAGCGACTGAGCAAGCAGTGGAGTCAGGTGGAAGCCTAACCGTTGCAACTTGTGGCAAACTTGACGGAATTTGGGGCCGCTTTGCGGCCCATCGCTGGCAAGCCAGCTCCCACAGGGTACGCATTGAACTGAGGGGAGCTGGCTTGCCAGCGATCGAGGGCCCAGCCCTCGTCTGTGAATTGGTACCAAGGTGCCATTATGTTGCCCTTTTCCCGGCCTGCGCCGCATGGCGATGGCCTTTGACCAGAGGAACGACCGTGCACAACGTCGTCATCAGCGGCACCGGCCTGTATACCCCGGCCCAGAGCATTTCCAACGAAGAACTGGTGGAGTCCTTCAACACCTGGGCACAGCGTTTCAACCGTGACAATGCCGCCGCCATCGAGCGTGGCGAAGTCGAGGCGGCGCCGCTGTCCGATGCCGCCTTCATCGAAAAGGCCTCGGGCATCAAGAGCCGCTTCGTCATGGACAAGGCCGGCATCCTCGATCCGCAGCGCATGAAACCGCGCCTGCCGGAGCGTTCCAACGACGAACAGTCGATCCTCTGCGAAATGGGCGTTGCCGCTGCGCGTCAGGCGCTGGAACGTGCCGGGCGCACCGCCGCCGATGTCGACGGGGTGATTGTCGCCTGCTCCAACCTGCAGCGCCCGTACCCGGCCATCGCCATCGAAGTGCAGCAGGCGCTCGGTATCGAGGGCTTTGCCTTCGACATGAACGTCGCTTGTTCGTCGGCGACCTTCGGCATCCAGACGGCAGCCAACAGCGTGCAGTTGGGCCAGGCTCGCGCGGTGCTGGTGGTCAGCCCGGAAATCTGCACCGGCCACTTGAACTTCCGTGACCGCGACAGCCACTTCATTTTTGGTGACGCCGCCACCGCGGTACTGATCGAACGTGCCGACCTGGCCACCTCCGCGCACCAGTTCGATATCGTCAGCACCAAGTTGTGGACCGCGTTCTCCAATAACATCCGCAACAACTTCGGCTTCCTCAACCGCGCCGCGGAAGAGGGCATCGGCTCGCGCGACAAGCTGTTCGTGCAGGAAGGCCGCAAGGTATTCAAGGAAGTCTGCCCGAAGGTCGCCGAACTGATCGGCCAGCATCTGGACGAAAACGGCCAGCAGCCGAGCGACGTCCAGCGCTTCTGGCTGCACCAGGCCAACCTGAGCATGAACCACCTGATCGTCAAGAAGCTGCTGGGCCGCGAAGTGGACGAGCAAGAGGCGCCGGTGATTCTCGACCGTTATGCCAACACCAGCTCGGCAGGGTCGGTGATTGCCTTCCACCTGTATCAGGATGACCTGGCCAAGGGGTCGCTGGGTGTGCTGAGCTCGTTTGGCGCGGGTTATTCGATTGGCAGCGTGATCCTGCGCAAGCATTGATGCTTGCCTGACTCGTGGGAGCGGGCTTGCCCCGCGATGGCGACATCAGCCCTTGCACAGCGGTAAGGTTGATGACGCCATCGCGGGGCAAGCCCGCTCCCACGTTCATTGCAGGCAAAAAAAAGCAGGAAATGCTGGATGGGGTCAGCATTTCCCGCTTCAGGGTGGATCAAAGGAGCCTGTTGCTTAGAACTTCGCTTCCAGATCCACCTGCAGGGTGTCTACGTCAGCATCGCTGTTCGGCAGGTTGGAGAAGTCGGTCTTGGCCATCAGGTAGGCCGCGCCCAGCGAGAAGTTCTTGTCGATCTCGTAGCCGACCTTGAACTTGTGGCCACGCGAACCGGTGAAGCCGTTGCCGAAGTCGGAGTCGGTGAAGGCGCTGACCACCGCGTTACGCTGCACGTCGCGGTAGTTGTAGTCCAGGCTCCAGGCACCGACCTTGGTTTTCAGGCCCGCCAGCCAGGCCTTGTCCTTGCCATCGGTGCTTTCGGTGTTCTTGACGAACTGGCCATAGGCCGAGAGCGGGATGGCAAAGCCGGTGAAGTCCACCTGGCCGAAACCTTCCACCAGGTTGAACTCGTTGGTGGTGTTGCCCAAGGCACGCAGGACGGTCGACTCCTTGTCGTTGTCGTAGCCGTAGATGCTGCCGCCCACGGTGAACTTGAGGGTGTCGGCCGCGTTGAACTTGGCACCCAGCTGGCCGTGGTACAGCTGCGCGTCGTGCTTGAACTGCACGCCGTCGCCGTCGACGTTGTCCTTGAGGGTGTAGTGGCCGGCACTGCCGAACAGTTCGGTGGCGCCCAGGTTGGTCTTGTAGGTGACCGCCACGCCTTCGGGGTTGATGTCGCTGTCCCAGATGATGTCGCCCATGCTCACCCATGGCTGGGCCATCTTGCCGCCGATCAGGTGCAGGTTGGGGATGGCGGTCGGGTGCCAGTCGAGGTAGGCCAGGTCGACCCACAGCGATTTCTTCTCGAAGTAGTTGTCCAGGCTCTGGTTGGTCGAGCGGGCATCGGCGCTGCTGCCGGTGGCCACACGCACGCCGGCGTCCACTTGCGGGTTGATCTCGCTGTAGAAGCCGACACGGGCGCGGACGCGCTCACGGTCCTGGTTGCCACTGCGCGAGATCGGGTTGTCGACGTTGACGTCTTCGTAACGCAGGCGCACATCACCCTTGATCTGGGTCTTGGCGGCCCACGCCACTTTCTGTTCGAACGAGCTCATGCGCTCGGACTGGGCTTTCTGATCAGCCTTTTCCTTGGTTTCCTTTGCCAGGTCGCCCTGCAGTTCGTTGTACTGCGCCTGGTTGATCGAGCCATTGGCGCGGAGCATTTCGAGCAGCTTGGCGTCGACAGCAGCACTGGCCGGAGTACTCAGAGCCAGCATCATGCCGGTGAGGCTCACTCCGGTAAGTGTAGAAACAAGACGCATAAGGTTCTCCCTGTTGGAAAAAGTGGGGAGGCTCAAGCGCCCGCCCCCAAGTTGGCATGTCTTCGGAAAGGGCCTGACTAGACAGGTTCTGGGGTTCCGGAAAACAGGCGCAAGTATTGCGGGGGCGAATGACAGAATAATGTCTAAACAGTGGCACTGTTGTTAAGTAAAGCGGCCGTCATTTGAGTGTCACGGTCGACTTGGCAATACTGGCACTCTCTTTTCAGCGAGTTGGAAACGTGATCAGCCTTCACAGCCTTGCCCATCTGCGCGACCTGCCGGCGACCACCTGGGACGCGCTGGTGCCCGACGCCCAGCCGTTCCTGCGCCATGCCTTCCTCACGGCCATGGAGGACAGTGGCAGCGTGGTGCCTGACACTGGTTGGGCCGCCGAACACCTGGTGCTGGAGCGCGACGGTGAGGTGCGGGCGCTGCTGCCTGCGTACCGCAAATGGCATTCGTTCGGCGAGTACGTGTTCGACCACGGCTGGGCCGATGCCTGCGAGCGCGCAGGTATCGCCTACTACCCCAAGCTGCTGGGTGCGGTGCCGTTCAGCCCGGTGAGCGGCCCACGCCTGTTGGCCGCCGACCCGAGCGATGGCCTGTTGCTGTTGCAGGCCATCCCCGAGTACCTGGGCAAGGGCGGGCTGTCGGGCGCGCATATCAACTTCACCGACACTGCGCTGGATGAGGCCCTCGCTGGTCTGCCAGGCTGGATGGAACGCCTGGGTTGCCAGTTCCATTGGCGCAATCGGGGCTATCGGGACTTCCAGGACTTTCTCGACACCCTCAGCTCACGCAAGCGCAAGCAGATGCGCAAGGAGCGCGAACAGGTGGCGGGGCAGGGGATCGACTTCGCCTGGTATCGGGGCGACGAGCTGAGCGAGGCGCAGTGGGATTTTGTCTACCTATGTTACGCCAACACCTACGCCGTGCGCCGGCGCGCGCCCTACCTTACCCGTGAATTCTTCAGCCTGATCGCCGAGCGCATGCCCGAGGCCATCCGGGTGGTCATCGCCCGCCAGCAGGGGCGCGAGGTAGCCATGGCGCTCAGCCTGATCGGCGGTGACAGCCTGTATGGACGGTACTGGGGGTGCCTGGATGAGTTCGACCGTCTGCATTTCGAGACCTGTTTCTACCAGGGCATGGATTTCGCCATTGGCGAAGGGTTGCAGCGTTTCGATGCCGGGGCCCAGGGTGAGCACAAGCTGATTCGCGGCTTCGAGCCGGTGATCACGCGGTCGTGGCATTACCTGCTGCATCCGGGATTGCGCCGGGCGGTGGAGGATTTTCTCGGACAGGAGCGGGTCGGGGTGCGGGCTTATGCCGAGGAGGCGCGGGGGATGTTGCCGTATCGCCAGGCATGAAGATCAAGGGGCAGGTGGGAGCGGGCAAGCCGCTCCCACGCCGATTTTCCCATGCCGTTTTCTGTATCAATCCACCCCGACGAACCCACCCGTCTGGTGATGCCACAGCCGCGCATACAGGCCACGCTGCGCCAATAGCTCGGTGTGGCTGCCACTCTCGACGATATGCCCCTTGTCCAGCACGATCAGCCGGTCCATGCGGGCGATGGTCGACAAGCGGTGGGCGATGGCGATAACCGTCTTGCCCTGCATCAGCGTCTCCAGGCTCTCCTGGATCGCCGCCTCGACCTCCGAGTCCAGCGCCGAGGTGGCCTCGTCCATGATCAGGATCGGCGCGTTCTTCAGCAGCACCCGGGCAATGGCGATGCGCTGGCGCTGGCCGCCGGAGAGCTTCACGCCGCGCTCGCCGACATGGGCATCGAAGCCTGTACGGCCCTGGGCATCGGACAACTGCGGGATGAACTCGTCGGCCCTTGCCCGGCGTACAGCCTCCCAGACTTCCTCGTCACTGGCATCCGGCCGGCCGTACAGCAGGTTGTCGCGGATCGAGCGGTGTAGCAGCGAGGTGTCCTGGGTGATCATGCCGATCTGCGCGCGCAGGCTGGCCTGGTTGACCTCGGCGATATCCTGGCCATCGATGAGGATGCGCCCGCTGTCGATGTCGTACAGGCGCAGCAGCAGGTTGACCAGGGTCGACTTGCCGGCGCCGGACGGGCCGATCAGGCCGATCTTCTCGCCGGGGCGGATATCCAGGTTCAAGGCATCGATCACCTTGCCGCCCTTGCCGTAGTGGAAGTCGACATGGTCGAAGCGCACCGCGCCGCGGCTGACCTTGAGTGCCGGCGCGTGGGGCTTGTCGCTGACGGTGACCGGCTGGGCTATGGTCTGCAGGCCGTCCTGGACCATGCCGATGTTCTCGAAGATGCCGTTGACCACCCACATGATCCAGCCGGACATGTTGACGATGCGGATCACCAGGCCGGTGGCCAGGGCGATGGCACCGACGCTGATCAGCGACTGGCTCCACAGCCACAGGGCAAGGCCCGTGGTTGCGACCACCAGCAGGCCGTTCAGCGAAGTGATGACCACGTCCATGCTGGTGATCACCCGCGAGGCCAGCTGGGTCTTCTCGGTCTGTTCGCTGATCGCCTCGCGGGCGTATTGCTGCTCGTAGTCGGTGTGGGCGAACAGCTTGAGCGTGGCGATGTTGGTGTAGCCATCGACGATGCGCCCCATCAGCTTGGAGCGGGCATCGGAGGAGATCACCGAGCGTTCCTTCACCCGTGGCACGAAGTAGTACAGCGCGCCGATATAGCAGGCGATCCACACCAGCAGCGGCAGCATCAGCCGCCAGTCGGCCTCGGCGAACAGCACCAGTGCGCTGATGGCATAGATCAGCACGTGCCACAGCGCGTCCACCGCCTGCACCGCCGAATCGCGCAGGGAGTTGCCGGTCTGCATGATGCGCTGGGCGATGCGCCCGGCGAAGTCGCTCTGGAAGAAGTTCAGGCTCTGCTTGAGCACATAGGTGTGGTTCTGCCAGCGGATCAGGCTGGTCATGCCCGGGCTGATGGTCTGGTGCACCAGCAGGTCGTGCAGGCCAAAGAACACCGGCCGTAGCACCAGCACCACCACCAGCATCCAGATCAGCTCGCCACTGTGCTCGCTGAAGAAGTTGGCGTTGGGCGTGCCCTGGGCCAGGTCGATGATCCGGCTCAGGTAGCTGAACAGCGCCACCTCGATCAGCGAGGCGATCAGCCCGACGATCAGCAAGGCAACGAAGCTCGGCCAGACCTGGCACAAATAATAGAGATAGAAGGGCCAGACCTTGCCGGGAGGCGCCTCGCTGGGCGCCTCGCGGAAGATGTCGATCAACTGCTCGAAACGACGGTACAGCATGGGTGACGACACTCCTGTTCGACCCGACTCACGTCCCTGTGCGGCGCGGGATCAATCGATGCGTTTGGCCGACTTGATGTAGACCGGATCCGCCGGCACATCGCGCATGCCTTTCTTGACGGTGGTCGGCGAGTTGACGATCTGGTCGACCACCTCCATGCCCTTGGTGACCTTGCCGAACACCGCGTAGCCACGGTCGCGGCCCGGGTTGAGGAAGTCGTTGTCGGCGACGTTGATGAAGAACTGGCTGGTGGCCGAGTTCGGGTCGGAGGTACGCGCCATGGACAGGGTGCCACGGGTGTTCTGCAGGCCGTTGCTCGCCTCGTTGCGGATCGGGTCCTGGGTGCTCTTCTGTACCATCTGGTCGGTGAAGCCACCGCCCTGGACCATGAAGCCCGGGATCACACGGTGGAAGATGGTGTTGTTGTAGAAACCGCTGTCGACGTACTGGAGGAAGTTCTTGGTACTGATCGGCGCTTTTTCTGCGTTCAGTTCGATCTCGATCTTGCCGAAGCTGGTGACCAGCTCAACGTGCGGGGTCTTGTCGGAGGCCATGACGCTGGTGGCGAAGGCGACCGAGCAGGCGGTGAGCAGAAGTTTTTTCAGCATGGGCTCAATGATCCTTGAGAGGTGGAAGCGGCTGCGAGGAACTGCAGCAGGGTCTGGTTGAAGACCTCAGGTTGGTCCAGGGGCGTAGCGTGCCGCGAATCGTCGATGACCGCCAGTCTGGCGTTGGGCATCAGCGCGACGTAACGCTCCTTCAGTTGTATCGGTGTGTAATCGTGGTCGGCGGCGATCACCAGGGTGGGACAGCGGATCTGGCCGATGCGTTCCTGTACGCCCCAGTCGACGATGGCGTCGAAGCTTTTCAGGTACGCATGCTTGTCGTTGCGTGCCCAGCGCTCTGCCATCTTGCGCCGCAGCTCGGCCTGCCCCGGCTTGGGAAACAGCCGTTCGGCCAGGCCCTTGCCGACGGTCTCGACGCTGAGCAGGCGCGCCAGGCTCCAGCGCTTGAGCCACCAGATCCAGTCGCTGCGGGTGCGGCGCTTGACCTCCGGGGCGCTGTTGACGATGCACAGGCTGCGCAGCCACTCGGGGTGGTCGACGGCGAACTGGAAGCCGAGCATGCCGCCCATGGACAGACCGACGAAGTGCACCGGGCCGGTGTCCAGATGACGGAGCAGGGCCAGGAGATCCTCGCTGAAGGTCTTTATCTGGTAGCCCGAGCGAGGCTTGGACGATTGCCCGTGGCCGCGGATGTCCATGAGGATCACCCGGTACTGGCGGGCGAGCTCGGGCACCTGCAGTTCCCAGTCCTGGCTGCTCGAACCTAGCCCGTGCAGCAGCACCAGGGGCTCGCCCTGACCGTGTTCCTCGTAATGCAACTGGCATCCTTGGTGTTCGAAAACGGCCATGGGCGCGGTCCTCTCAGGCTTGCGGGGGGGCTGCGAAGGGCACGTCCAGCGGCGCGGTGTCGAAGTTGCGCAGCAGTTCGATAAGGATCTGCGTGGCCGGGCCCAAGGTCTTTTCCTTGCTGGAGTAAAGGTAGAACAGTGGATGGCGGCTGCCACCCTGATCCAGCGGCAAGGGCTTGAGCACGCCTTCGCGCAACTCGCGCTCGATCATGTGCCGGGGCAGCCAGGCAAAGCCCAGGCCGCTGCCGACGAAGGTTGCTGCGGTGCCCAGGCTGCCCACCGTCCAGCGCTGCTCGGCGCCTAGCCAGCCGACATCACGCGGTTGGGCCCGACCGGAGTCGCGGATCACCACCTGCAACTGGCTTTCCAGGTCCTGGAAGGTGATTTCGCGGCCCATGCGGTGCAGGGCATGCTCGGGGTGGGCGACGGCGATGAACTCCACCGGGCTCAGTTCGGTGCCCAGGTAACCGCCGATGTTGAAGCTGCTGATGGCAAGGTCGGCGATGCCTTCGTGCAGCACTTCTTCGACGCCGGACAGCACCTCTTCGCGCAGGCGCACCCGGCAGCCGCGGCTCTGCGGCATGAACGCTGCCAGGGCGCGCACCAGGCGGGCGCTGGGGTAGGCGGCGTCGACCACCAGGCGCACTTCGGCTTCCCAACCCTGCTCCATGTGGTGGGCCAGGTCTTCCAGCTGGCTGGCCTGCTTGACCAGTTGCCGCGAACGGCGCAGCAGCACGCTGCCGGCCTCGGTCAGCACCGCCTTGCGCCCATCGATGCGCAGCAACGGCACGCCCAGCTGCTCCTGCATGCGCGCCACGGTGTAGCTCACCGACGATTGCGAGCGGTGCAGGGCCTCGGCGGCCTGGGCGAACCCGCCGTGGTCGACCACCGCCTGCAGGGTCCGCCACTGATCCAGGGTAACGCGCGGTGCTTTCATCCAGGGCTCCTGTTGTCCTAAGCTGCGCTCTTCCCAAGGAGAGCGCCCGTATGAAGAAATGTTGTGCGGCTTTGCTGTTGTGCCTGCCCCTCGGGGCCATGGCTTACCCGATCGACGTGGAGAAGGAACTGACCGGGGTCAAGGTCGACTACACCGCCTACGACACGGCCTATGACATCGGCTCGATCAGCCTCAACAACTATGGGCAGGTTCCGGCGGCGTGCAAGGTCACCTTCCGCAACGGCCCCGAGGCGCCGAGGGTGCGCCGGGTCAACGTGCCGGCGGGCAGGAGCGTGGATGTCACTGCCAAGTTCAACCGGCAGATCATCAAGCTGCGCATCGTGCTCGACTGCAAAGCGGAATAAAACAGGTTAATCGATAGGTTGATCCCACTTTTTACGCTTTTTTATCGATAGGTCAACCTCTAATCTCACCTCCATCGAATCGCCACCCCTTACCGCCGATGGAGGCACCCATGTCCCGCGTACTGATCATCGAAAGCAGCGCCCGCCAGCAGGATTCCGTTTCCCGCCAACTGACCCTGGACTTCATCCAGCAATGGCAAGCGGCGCATCCGGCCGACGAGATCACGGTGCGCGACCTGGCGGTGAACCCCGTGCCGCACCTGGACGCCAACCTGCTCGGCGGTTGGATGAAGCCCGAGGAACAGCGCAGCGCCACCGAGCGTGAGGCACTGGAGCGCTCCAATGCGCTGACCGACGAACTGTTGGCCGCCGACGTGCTGGTGATGGCCGCGCCGATGTACAACTTCACCATCCCCAGCACCCTGAAAGCCTGGCTGGACCACGTGCTGCGCGCCGGCATCACCTTCAAGTACACCCCGACCGGGCCACAGGGGCTGCTCAACGGCAAGCGCGCCATCGTCCTGACCGCTCGCGGCGGCATCCATGCCGGTGCCAGCAGCGATCACCAGGAACCGTACCTGCGCCAGGTGATGGCCTTCATCGGTATCCATGATGTGGACTTCATCCATGCCGAAGGCCTGAACATGAGCGGCGAATTTCACGAGAAGGGCCTGAACCAGGCCAAGGCCAGACTGGCCGCGGTGGCCTGAGCCGCGACGAATTCCCAACCCTGACACCTTGTTGCTCCTTTGGGTGTGCCTGCCCGGCCATAGAGATGGCCGGGCTTTTTTTGCTCGCAGAAAGTGCGCATCCTGTGCCGGCGATGGGCTGCGCAGCAGCCCCACAATCCCTATGGTTGAACTGCCCAGGCCCAACCCGCTAAGGTCCCCGCCTTGATCCACGAGGGCCAACCATGGGCTACCTGATAATCGTCGCGCTGATCCAGGCGTACTCTTTCAACCTGATCGGCGAATACCTGGCCGGCCATGTCGACAGCTACTTCGCCGTGCTGGTGCGGGTGTTGCTGGCCGGGTTGGTGTTCCTGCCACTGACCCGCTGGCGTCAGGTCGAACCACGCTTCATGCGCTCGATGCTGCTGATCGGCGCGCTGCAGTACGGCATCACCTATGTCTGCCTGTACCTCAGCTTCCGCGTGCTGACGGTGCCGGAGGTACTGCTGTTCACCATCCTCACCCCGTTGCATGTGACCTTGATCGAGGATGCCCTGAATCGGCGCTTCAACCCCTGGGCGCTGCTTGCCGCCCTGGTGGCAGTGGCCGGCGCGGCGGTGATCCGCTTCGACACGGTCACCGGCGAGTTCTTCATCGGCTTCCTGCTGCTGCAACTGGCCAACTTCACCTACGCCGCCGGGCAGGTGCTGTACCGCCATCTGGTGGCCCGCCACCCCAGCGACCTGCCGCACTACCGCCGGTTCGGCTATTTCTACCTGGGCGCGTTGCTGGTGGTATTGCCGGCCTTCCTGCTGTTCGGCAATGCCCAGCACCTGCCGAGCACCGACACCCAGTGGCTGGTGCTGCTGTTCCTCGGCCTGTGTCCGACTGCATTGGGGTTGTACTGGTGGAACAAGGGTGCCTGCCTGGTCTCCGGCGGTACCCTGGCGGTGATGAACAACCTGCATGTGCCGGTGGGCTTGTTGCTCAACCTGCTGATCTGGAACCAGGACGAGCCGCTGGGGCGCCTGGCCATTGGCGGTACGGTGATCCTGGCGTCGGTCTGGTTGAGTCGTTTGGGCGGCCAGCGCGCGAGGCTGCCGGGAGCGGCCTGAGGATCATTGCCGGCGCGGCAGGCCAGTGTGCACGATCAGGCACAACGGCAGGGTCAGCAGCAGTGTGCCTGCCAGCGCCATCAATCCCTGTTCCACCCCAGTGTGGTCGGATATCGCGCCGATCAGCACCGGTGCCAGCGCGCCGCCGCCGACGGTGCCGGTATAGAAACAGGCGAACACCCGCTCGCGCTGCTCGCTGCCGGCGAAGTCCGGCACCAGCCCGGTCAGCACCGACGAGGTGCCGTTGAGTGCCACGCCGATCAGAGGCATCACCAGCATCAACGGCAGGTAGGGCAACAGCAGTGCTACCAGGATCAGCCCGGCGGTCAGCAGCTCGGTGCAGATCACGGTGCGCACCGGCCCCAGCCGGGCGCCCAGGTAGCCGCAGAACAGCTTGCCGAAGGCGCCGCCAATGAACAGCAATGTCAGGGCCAGGCCTATTTGCGCGGTCGTCGCGCCCTTGCTCTGCAGCAGGAACGGCAGGAAGGTCAGAAAACCCATGCGCACGCCACTGTCGAGGGTGCCGGTGGCGATCAGCGCCGCAAGCCCTGACCTTGAGCCAACTCGATCTTGGGCCACGGCCTTGCGCGTTGATCGCCCTGCGAGTGGCGCCTGACGCAATAGCCACCACAGTGCCGCTGCCGCCCCCAGGCCTAGCAGTCCAAGCGCGGTGGCGTTAGCCTGCCATGACACATATACCAGCACCAGGCCGACCAGGCCCGGGATCAGCGCCTTGCCGATATCTCCGGCGAAATTGTACTGGGCCAGGGCCTGCTTCACCTTGCCGCTGCCTTCGTAGGCATCAGCGACCAGCGCGCTGGCCAGCGGGTGCTGGGTACTGGCGCCGAGGCCGGCGAGCATCAGGGCGATCAGCAGAAGGCTCAAGTCGCTCGCCTGGGCGGCCATCAGGTAGGCCAGCCCGGCCAGCGCCGTGCCCCGGACCAACAGGGCCTCGCGGCCCCAGTGTCGGGCACCTTTGCTGGCCAACAACTGAAAACCCGCCATCATGCCGGCGTAGGCGCCGCGCAGCAGCCCGACCTGGGCGTAGCTGAGGCCGAAAGCGACCTGCCAGAGTGGCAGCAACACGTAGATGACATCGGTCAGGCCATCATGCACGCCATGGGCGAGGCTGGCGGCGGCGAGGGTCTTGCGCCGAGACGATGGCGGGGTGTCGTGCAGTGAAGTGCTGGCAATGTCCTGAGGCATGGCTCGCTCACGAAGGTTGTGGCAGGCGTCTGTCGAGCGTCAGGGATAGGCGTGGCGAGTGGGCCGTCGATCTTCCGTGATGACGTCGTCCTGGATGGCTCCAGGGTAGTGCGCCTTGGGGGCGCAATGCAAAGGGCGCCCGCTCGGGCGCCCCGATGGGACGGTCAGGCCTCGCTCAATACGTCCAGGCTGCGTGGCTGGGTCTGAGGCTGCGGCCTGGCCGCCAGCCCTGCACGCATGTCATTACCACTGGGCTGCTGATAAAGGCTCAGCCCGAACTCCGGCAGCACGGCCAACAGGTAGTCGAAGATATCGCCCTGGATGCGCTCGTATTCGGCCCACACCGTGGTGGTGGTGAAGCAGTAGATCTCCAGCGGTACGCCTTCGGCGGTGGTCTGCATCTGGCGGACCATGCAGGTCATGTTCGGGTGCACGTTGGGGTGGCTCTTCAGGTACGCCAGGGCGAAGGCGCGGAAGGTACCGATATTGGTCAACTGTCGGCGGTTGGCCGACAGCCCGGCATTGTGGCCCTGGGCCTCGTTCCATTCGCGCAGCTCCTGGCGCTTGCCGGCCAGGTAGTCGCCGAGCAGACGCACCTGGCCCAGGCGCTGTTCTTCTTCCTGGGTAAGGAAGCGTACGCCTGCGGCATCGATAAACAAGCTGCGCTTGATCCGCCGCCCGCCGGACTGCTGCATGCCGCGGTAGTTGCGGAATGACTCGCTCATCAGGCGCCAGGTGGGGATGGAGACGATGGTCTTGTCGAAGTTCTGCACCTTGACCGTGTGCAGGGTGATGTCGACCACGTCGCCGTCGGCGCCGGCCTGGGGCATCTCGATCCAGTCGCCGACATGCAGCATGTCGTTGCTGGTCAGTTGCACGCTGGCGACGAACGACAACAGGGTGTCCTTGTACACCAACAGCAGCACCGCCGACATGGCGCCCAGACCGGACAGCAACAACAGTGGCGAGCGGTCGATCAGGGTGGCGACGATGACGATGGCGGCAAAGATCCACAGCATCATCTTGGCCAGTTGCATGTAGCCCTTGATCGAGCGGGTGCGGGCATGTTCGGTGCGGGCGTAGATGTCCAGCAGCGCGTCGAGCAGGCAGGACAGGGCGCGGGTCATGAACAGCAGCGTCACGGCCAGGGCAACGTTGCCGAGGAAATGCTGGGCGGCGGCCGACAGCTCCGGTACCAGCTTCAGGCCGAACTGCACCACCAGTGACGGGGTGGTCTGGGCCAGACGATGGAGCACCTTGTTGTGGCGCAGGTCGTCGAGCCACCTGAGCGCCTGTTGGCGCCCCAGCAGGCGGCTGGAGTGCAGCACCAGGAAGCGGGCCAGGCGGCCGATCAGCAGCGAGACGAGCAGCAGCACGGCCAGGCCGAGGGCGGCGTGCAGCAGCGGGTGTTGGTCGAGCGTGCCCCAGAGGTCGAGGGCGTCACGCCAGAAGCGTTGGATGTCCATGGGCTTGGAAACGGTCTGTGTTGCGGTACGAAGCGTTATTAGAGCGTGGATCGGCGCAAAGTTGCCAAAAGAAATTCGGTTCTGGCCACGGAAAACGTTACCCTATGCAACTGAATTTTTCGCACTTGCCCGAGGTTACCCCGTGTTTTCCCAATTCGCCCTGCACGAACGCCTGCTCAAAGCCGTGGCCGAGCTGAAATTTGTCGAGCCGACCCCGGTGCAGGCGGCGGCCATTCCCCTGGCCCTGCAAGGGCGTGACCTGCGGGTGACGGCGCAGACCGGCAGCGGCAAGACTGCCGCCTTCGTGCTGCCACTGCTCAACCGCCTGGTCGACCGCAGCGGCCCGAGCGTTGAAATCCGTGCGCTGATCCTGCTGCCGACCCGCGAACTGGCCCAGCAGACCCTCAAGCAGGTGCAGCTGTTCTCCCAGTTCACCTACATCAAGTCGGGGCTGGTCACCGGCGGTGAAGACTTCAAGGAACAGGCGGCGATGCTGCGCAAGGTGCCGGACGTGCTGATCGGCACCCCGGGCCGACTGCTCGAGCAGCTCAATGCCGGCAACCTCGACCTGTCCCACGTTGACGTGCTGATCCTCGACGAAGCCGACCGCATGCTCGACATGGGCTTCGCCGAAGACATGGAACGCCTGTGCAAAGAGTGCGAAAACCGCAAGCAGACCCTGCTGTTCTCGGCCACCACTGGCGGCGCTGCCCTGCGCGACATCATCGGCAAAGTGCTCAAAGACCCTGAGCACCTGATGCTCAACAGCGTTTCGCAGCTCGCCGAAGGCACCCGCCAGCAGATCATTACCGCTGACCACGACCAGCACAAAGAGCAGATCGTGCAGTGGCTGCTGGCCAACGAGACCTACAAGAAGGCAATCATCTTCACCAACACCCGCGCCCTGGCCGACCGTATCTACGGCCACCTGGTGGCCAAGGAGGTCAAGGCGTTCGTCCTGCACGGCGAGAAGGACCAGAAGGACCGCAAGCTGGCCATCGACCGCTTCAAGGACGGCGGCTCCAAGGTGCTGGTGGCCACTGACGTCGCGGCCCGCGGCCTGGATATCGACGGCCTCGACCTGGTGATCAACTTCGACATGCCACGCAGCGGCGACGAGTACGTGCACCGTATCGGTCGCACCGGCCGTGCCGGCGGCGAAGGCCTGGCGATCTCGCTGATCACCCACAACGACTGGAACCTGATGTCGAGCATCGAACGCTACCTCAAGCAGCAGTTCGAGCGCCGCGTCATCAAGGAAGTCAAGGGTACCTACAACGGTCCGAAGAAGGTCAAGGCGTCGGGCAAGGCTGCCGGCACCAAGAAGAAAAAGACCGAGAAGAAGGCGGGCGCCGACAAGAAAGGCGCCGTCAAGCGCAAGCCGTCCGCCAAGCCGAAGGCCAACGCGCCGCTGGCCAGCGCCGATGGCCTGGCACCGCTGAAAAAGCGCAAGCCGGCAGCTGAGTAAGCCCCTCCGGCAATGAGCCCGCCACTGCAACGGTGGCGGGTTGCTTCACCTCTTTCCCCAGGGCGCGTAGCCCATTTCCCAAACCCTCTTCCAGCCCGGGCATTTTGTCGCCCGAGCGCCACACTCCTCTGGCATGTGCAGCCAAGGAGGAGTAGCGTATGTACAGCTGTAAATACGATTGTCCCGTGCGATTTGAATGGGACGAGGAAAAGAACCAGCTCAACATCCGCAAGCACGGTATCGACTTCAACGATGTGCCCGAGATGTTCCGCCAGCCGATGCTGGCGCTGCGTGATGAGCGATTCGAGTACCCGGAGGCACGCTGGATCGGTATGGGCTGGATCAATGCCTGGGTCAGCGTGGTCGCCTACACCGAACGGCAGGGTGATGTGATCCGCATCATTTCCGCCAGAAGAGCCACTCGACGTGAGGTAACGCGCTATGTCGAAACCGTCCAGAAGCTGTGAGCAAGACCAAGCCCCGGTCGATACCTCGGACATCCCCGAACTCGACGATGACTTCTTCCGCCGCGCCGAGCTGCGGGTGCCGGCCAAGCAGACAGTGACCATCCGCCTGGATGCCGATGTACTGACCTGGTTCAAGGAGCAGGGCGCCGGCTACCAGACCCGCATCAACCAGTTGCTTCGTCAGTACATGCAGGCCCAGCAGCGGCGTTGATCCGGGCGCGGTCAGGTTTTCCTTTCCGCTTCCTTCAGCTCCTGGATGCGCTTGTCGATCAACTGGCACTTGTCCGGCAGGTCCTTGCTGGCGGTGCCGAGGTCCATGTGCTGGAGCTCGTCGTTGATCTCCTTGGCCTTTTGAGCGTTCTGCTCGGTCAGCTGGCTCACCAAGCCTGCCAGTTGCTCTCTTTTCTGCGTGGCCTCTTCCGGTGTGCAGGCCCAGATGGGCTGCGCGCAGAGCAGGGCTGTCGCGCAGAGGATGCAGGGTAGCGGTTTCATCCTTTGGTTCCCTTGTCAGTCGATTCCTGCGGTGGAGGTCGTTGGCGGATCAGAAGTTCAGCGTGAGCGACTGGCGGAACAAGTGTCGCTCAGTCTTGTATTCGGCCCAGCATTGGCCAGGAAGAAGCAGACCCTGGTTCGCTCATGAGGGAGCTTGTTGAGGGTGAGGCGACCCTCCTGGTTTTGATTGAACACCTGGCAACCTCTGTCAGTCCCACGCTGTGTACCTACTTGTCCACAGCAGGAGGCTTACCCCATGAGCACATACGACTGGGACCTGATCGAACGCTTGCTGCACGAAGTGCAGAACGGCGCCGGTCACAGTTTCACGCCGCGCCCCTATGCCGAGCAGCATGCCGCCGCGCTGGCCGCCGATGGTGAGGCGCCGGGTGATCTGAACCAGCTCAAGGCCCAGGCCTGCAAGTACGAAAAGATCCTCTTCGAACGCGGTTTCATCGAGAGCCGGCCTGAAGCGGAAGGCGGCAACGGCGAGAATTTCGTCCTCAGCCCACGCGGCTCGCGCCTGCTCAGCCTGATCGACAGCAGCATTCCGGGCTTCGAACATCCACGCCAGGTGCTCGATGAACAGCCCGATGCCCTGGATGAAGCCACCTTCGAGCACGTCTCGGCCAAGGCGCAGATCGCTGGCGGGTCAATTTAGACTGGCATCGGCAAGGCCGGTCCCCCGATAATCGGGATCCATTCTCACTGCCGAGCCTTGCCATGTCGTTCAATCCGCAGAGGGGCCGCCCATGACCGCGGTCCGCAAGAACCCCGACGCTTTTGCTTTCCAGGTCATGCTGGGGCTGTGCCTGATCTGGGGCTGCCAGCAGGTGCTGATCAAATCCGCCGCGGTGGATATCGCACCGGTCATGCAAGCGGCGTTTCGTAATGGCATCGCGGCGGTACTGGTCGGCTTGCTGGTGTGCTTCCGGGGTGGTTGGAACCAGGTCGGCAGCACCTGGCGTGCCGGGCTGCTGGCCGGCGCGCTGTTCGGCCTGGAGTTCCTGTTCATCGCCGAGGGACTGAAGCTGACCTCGGCGGCGCATATGTCGGTGTTCCTCTACACCGCGCCGATCTTCACCGCCCTGGGGCTGCATTTCATGATGCCCAGCGAGCGGCTGCGGCTGTTGCAGTGGCTGGGCATTCTGCTGGCGTTTGCAGGGATTGCCCTGGCCTTCGCGGGTAGTGTTTCCCTGGAGCACCTCGATGGGCGCATGCTGCTTGGCGACGCGCTGGCGATCCTCGCGGGCCTGGCGTGGGGCGCGACCACGGTGGTGGTGCGCGGCTCGCGGTTGTCCGAGGCGCCAGCGACCCTGACCCTGTTCTACCAGCTGGCCGTGGGGTTTGTCGGGCTGGTGCTGATCGCCTTGGTGAGTGGACAGATCGCTGACTTCTCGCTGACCCCGCTGGCGGTGGGCAGCGTGCTGTTCCAGGGGATCGTGGTGTCGTTCGTGAGCTATCTGACCTGGTTCTGGTTGCTACGCAAGTACCTGGCGTCGAACCTGGCGGTGTTTTCCTTCATTACGCCGCTGTTCGGGGTGACCTTCGGTGTGCTGCTGCTGGACGAGCCGCTGAGCCTGAACTTCGTGATCGGCGCGGTGATGGTGCTGCTCGGGGTGATCATGGTCAGCGCCGAGGCGTGGGTGCGGCAGCAGTTGCGCAAACTGGTGGGATGACAGGGCGCAAGCAAGTGCCGGTCCTTGAGGTATTAGATGCCACAGGACCGGCAAGGCATTTCGCCTAGCCTACACCTTGCTGGGATAAGTGGGGTCTGGCAGCCATGTCTATTCCCAACGCTTTCATTACAGTCAGGAACGATTTGAGCGTTGGGTTGCCGTGTTCACTGAACGAGCGGTAAAGCTGCTCGCGAGACAGGCCTGTTTCCTTTGCCAGTTCACTCATGCCCCTGGCGCGAGCCACCACGCCCACGGCTTTTGCTACGTAGGCTGCATCCCCTGTCTCCAATGCATCGGTCATGAACTGCGCGATGGTTTCCGGGGAAGTCAGATAGGCGGCGGCGTCGAATTCATGGAACGTTTCAGTCATTTTGCATCCTCCACGACTGCAGGATCTGCCGGGCTGCCTTGATGTCCCGTTGCTGGCTGCTTTTGTCGCCGCCGCAAAGCAGGATGATCAAGGTATCGCCGTATTGGTGAAAATACACCCGATAGCCTGGGCCGTAATGGACTCTCAGCTCACTCATGCCATGGCCGACCGGTGAAACGTCACCCGCTAGCCCTTCCTTGAGTCGGTTGACACGAGCGACGATTCTGGCCCTTACCGTGGCATCCCGAAGCCCGATCAGCCAATGCCTGAAACTGCTGGATTCGATGGTTTTCATCGAGTGAATGTAGTTTATAAAATACAATGGCAAAGGCTGCAAATGGTTTCGACCTTTTGCAGCCGGGTTTTCCCTGTCAGGCCATTCGGGTTCTTGATGGGCAGCCCTGCAAACTGCGGTTTCCCCTGATGACCAGCACGCCAGCCATGGCTAGCCCTGTCGCTGCCAGCACCAAGGCAGGCTGCAGGCTGGCACTGTAGTGGCTGCTCAACGCCGCCAGCAGCGGCCCACTCAATTGCCCAAGGGCGAAACAAGCGGTCAACATCCCGGCATTGCGCTGTGTGCCATGGGGCGCCAGCTCCCGCGAGCGCTGCATCACCAGTTGCATGCAGGCCAGGAACGGCCCGCCGCACAGCAGCACGCCCAATGCCAGGCCGACGCCGCCGCCCAGCAGGCAGGCCAGTACACCCAGCCCTTGCAACCACAAGGTGATGCTCAGCCAGGTCGAGGTGCGGCCCGGGCGAAGCAGGCTGACGATCATCACACCCAGCGCCGAGGCCAGGCCGAACGCCGGCCAGAACAGGTCGGCCAGCCATTGCCCATGGAACTGCTGGCTGGCCATCTGCGACAGGAAGGTCGCCGGCAGGATGTAGCCGATCCCGTAGAGCGCGTAGACCAGGCCCAGGCGGCCGATGCCATTGTTGGGGCCGCGGTCGTTGCCAAGGGGCAAGGTGACGGGTTCGAGCGCTCGTGGTAGCCACGGCAGCACCGCGAGCAGCATGACCAGTGCGGCGACCCCATAAATCAGCCACAGGGCCGCCGAATCCAGCCCCAGCAGGTGCGCGGCCAAGGCCAGCAAGCCTGTCACCGCAATCCCGACACCGGGTCCGGCGAACACCAGTGCGCCGAGGCGCTGGCGGCCATGGGCACTGGCCAGTTGCTGGCTGAGGCTGGCAATCATCACCAGCACCCAGGCGCTGGCCACGCCGGTGCCGAAGCGCAGCAGCAAATGGCTCCAGAACCCGTCGGCCGCCCACGATGCCAGGGTCAGCAATACGCACAACCACAGCCCGCCATGCAGGCGCAGGCGTACCTGGCGTGGCTGGCGGGCGAACATGCCGTCCACCGCGCCAAGAAAGTAGCCCAGGTAGTTGGCGGCGGCGACCAGGCCGCCAGCGGTCAGGTCGAACTGGCCCTCGGCGATCAGCCGGGGCAGTTGTGGGGTCAGGGCGAAGCGGCCGATGCCCATGGCCATCATCAGCGCCACGGCGCTGGCCAGCAGTTGTACGAAGGGCGACATGGAAGTCTCCTGCACGAAGGGATGCGATGGATGGCAGGGTAGGGCGCATTGACTTTCAATAAAATTGAATAATGATGATGAAGTTGTTCTGTTTTGGAGAATTTCATGGAGTTCAGCCAACTGCGCATCTTCCAGGCCGTGGCCGAGGAGGGTTCGGTTACCCGCGCCGCCGAGCGCTTGCACCGAGTGCCGTCGAACCTGTCGACGCGCCTGCGTCAGCTCGAGGAGCAGCTGGGGGTGGAGTTGTTCCTGCGCGAGCGCCAGCGCTTGCAGCTGTCGCCAGCCGGCAAGGTGCTGCTCGACTACGCCAACCGCCTTTCCAACCTGCGCGACGAAGCGCTCGCGGCGGTGCAGGGGGGCCAGCCAGCGGGGGATTTCGTGCTGGGCACCATGTACAGCACCGCGGCCATTCATTTGCCAGCGCTACTGGCGCGTTATCACCAGGCTTATCCAGCCGTGAACCTGCAGGTCCAGGCGGCGCCTAGTGCGGAACTACTCGAAGGCGTGCTCAGCCATCGGCTGGACGCGGCGTTGGTCGACGGCCCGCTCAACCTGGCCGGGCTGGATGGCGTGCCACTGTGCGAGGAAACGCTGGTACTGATCACCAGCCCCGAACACCCGGTGGTGCACAGCGCCAGTGACGTTGCCGGCAAGGCGGTGTTCACCTTCCGCCAGGGCTGCTCGTACCGCATGCGCCTGGAAGCCTGGTATGCCCATGCCCACACGCCCATGGGCCGGGTGATGGAGATCGAGTCCTACCAGAGCATGCTGGCCTGCGTGATCGCCGGGGCCGGGGTGGCACTCATGGCGCAATCGATGCTCGACAGCCTGCCGGGGCGCGACCAGGTGCGTGCCCACCGCTTGCAGGCACCGTTCGATCATGCGATGACCTGGTTGATGTGGCGCCAGGGCAAACGCGGGGCCAATCTGCAGGCCTGGATCGATTTGCAACAAAGCGAAACGATTGACCGACCGTCGGAAGCTGCCATCTGCGCTTGATCCGGGTCAGAATCGCCCATATCTGTAAGAACAGAGGCATGCGCAATACAAGACATCGGACTATGATCTGTATGACGCATCGCAAGATTGATTGACCGTGAGGCTGACCCGTCAAGGGGGCAATATGAACGAACGCATGTACAACTGGCTCCATGACCTCGCCGTCGCCCTGGGCCTGCTCCCGCCACCGTTGCAGCCGGTGCCGATCCCGACCGACGAAGAACAGCGCAAGCGCCAGCCGCGTCGGCGCTGACCACAAGGTAAAAGGCCGCCGCATCCAATCGATGCGGCGGCCTTTTGCGTTCAAGGGGCGCGCTTTCGGGAGCGCAGCGCCCAATTCCGGTGCTACTTGCCGCGGATAAGCCGACGCAGCGCGAAGCGGTTGGGATGGCACGCCTCGGCCACCGCCCTGGGCACCGGCAGCGGCTCACCGCTGACCCAAGCTGCAATCAGTTCGCCAGACAGCGGCGCGGTGATCAGGCCCCGTGAGCCGTGCCCACTGTTCACATACAGCCCCTTCAGCCACGGGCAGGCGACATCTGGTACCTGCCGCGCATCCTTGCCCAACATGGCGTAGGCCTCGTTGAATGCCTCGACATCGGCCATCGGCCCGACGATGGGCAGGTAATCCGGGCTGGTGCAGCGAAACGCCGCCCGGCCCTGCAACTGCGCCGGGTCCAGCTCTGCGGTGCGCAGGCGGGCGGCGAGGTCTGTGGAGATGTCATCGAGCAGCGCCAGGTTACCCTGATGCTCGGCCACGGTTGGTGTCAGGTCTTCGCTGTTGAAGTCGAAGCTGGCGCCAAGGGTGTGCTCGTCCCCGCGCGGGGGCGCTACGTAGCCGTCGGCACAGACCACGGTGCGCAGCGCACGGCTGCTTTCGGTCACGGGCAGGCGGGTGATCTGCCCACGAATGCGCTTGAGCGGCAGCCCGGCGCACGCCGGGAAACGGCGGATATCGGCGGCGCCGGCCAGCACCACCAGCGGTGCGCTGGCCAGCAGCCGCTCACCCTCCCAGGCCTGCCACAGCCCATCGGTACGGCGCAGCTCGAGCACATCGGCGTGGGTAAGCAGGCGGATACGCGGGTGGTCCAGCTGGGCCTGGCACAGCGCAGGCGGGTGCACCCAGCCACCTTCGGGGTAGTACAGGCCACCGCTGGGCAACGCGACCCCGGCGATGGCTTCGGCCTGGGCGCGCTCCAGGCGCTGCAGCAGGCTGTTGTCAAAGGCCGCTGCCAGCTTGGCCTGGCGCGCATTTTCCTGATCATCGAAAGCCAGTTGCAATACGCCGCAGGCATTCCAGTCCTGGCCACGCTGCAGGTGCTCGAGCCAGCGGCGGGTGTAGCCGAAGCCGGTGAGGATCATCTGCGAAAGGGCGGTGCCGTGGGCGGAAAGCTTGAGGTACAGCACACCTTGTGGATTGCCCGAGGCCTCCCGGGCCGGGCCGTCGTGGCGCTCCAGCACGCAGACCTGCCAGCCTCGTGCTGCCAGGCTCCGGGCCGTGGCGCTGCCGGCCAGGCCGGCGCCGATCACCAGCGCTTCGCGCGGCCCCGATACGGGTGCCGGGTGTGCGTACCAGGGCGCTGCGCGAGCGACGGGCGCACCGCTGTAGACCCCGTGCATCACTTCCCACTTCTTGCCGATGCCCGGCACTTTCTTCATGGTGAAGCCGGCCTCGATCAGCGAGCGACGCACCCAGCCGGTGGTGGTGAAGGTACCCAGGGTGGTGCCGGGGTGCGACAGCCGCGCCAGTTGGGCGAACAGTTCCGGCGTCCACATGTCGGGGTTCTTCGCCGGGGCGAAGCCATCGAGGAACCAGGCATCGATGCGGGCGTCGAGCTGAGGCAACTGTTCCAGGGCGTCGCCGATCATCAGCGTCAGGGTGACGCGGCCACCGTCGAGGCTGAATTGCTGGAAGCCCGGGTGGATCGCCACGTACTGCTCCAGCAACGGCTGGGTGAAAGTGGCCAGTTCCGGCCACAGCCGCATGGCGCGGGCCAGGTCGTCGCGGGCCAGTGGGTACTTTTCGACGCTGACGAAATGCAGGCGTGCGTCGGCGGGCGCAAGCTCCGCGAACAGTTGCCAGGCACAGAAGAAGTTCATGCCGGTGCCAAAGCCCGTTTCACCGATCACCAGGCAGGCATGCGGCTGCAGCTCGGCGAAGCGCTGGCGCAGGTGATTCTGCTCGATGAACACATGCAGGGTCTCGTCGATGCCTTCGTTGATGGCGAAGTAGACATCGTCGTATTGCCGGGAGTGGGGGCGGCCCTGGTCATCCCAGTCGATCTGGGCCTGTGTAGGGAGGAGGGTGTCGGACATGGTCGGCTCGGTTGCAGCAAAGGGTGGATCTTAAGCTATCTGCAGACGCTTGCGTCGTTCGTGGCAGCGGCCTGGTGTCGCGATGCTGAGCGCAGAGGGCGCAAAAATCCTGCTCGATCCGCTAATCTTGCTTATCCATTGAAGGAGCCCTCCATGTTCGAATCCGCCGAAATCGGTCACAGCATCGACAAGGAAACCTACGAGGCCGAAGTGCCCGCCCTGCGCGAGGCCTTGCTCGAAGCCCAGTACGAACTCAAGCAGCAGGCGCGCTTTCCGGTGATCGTGCTGATCAACGGCATCGAGGGCGCCGGTAAAGGCGAGACGGTCAAGCTGCTCAACGAGTGGATGGACCCGCGGCTGATCGAGGTACGCACGTTCGACCAGCAGACCGACGAAGAGCTGGCCCGCCCGCCGGCCTGGCGCTACTGGCGGGCGCTGCCACCGAAGGGGCGCATGGGCGTGTTCTTCGGCAACTGGTACAGCCAGATGCTCGAGGGGCGGGTGCACGGCCAGTTCAAGGACGCCGTGCTCGACCAGGCCATCGCCGGAGCAGAGCGCCTGGAGCAGATGCTGTGCGACGAGGGCGCGCTGATCATCAAGTTCTGGTTCCACCTGTCCAAGAAGCAGATGAAGGCGCGGCTCAAGGCGCTCAAGGAAGACCCGCTGCACAACTGGCGCATCAGCCCGCTGGACTGGCAGCAGTCGGAAACCTACGACCGCTTCGTGCGCTTCGGCGAGCGGGTGCTGCGCCGTACCAGCCGCGACTATGCGCCCTGGCATGTGGTCGAGGGCGTCGACCCGCATTACCGCAGCCTGGCGGTGGGGCGCATCCTGCTCGAAAGCCTGCAGGCCGCGCTGGCCAACAATCCCAAGGGCAAGCACCAGGGCAATGTCGCGCCCCTGGGGCGCAGCATCGACCAGAAGAGCCTGCTCGGTGCCCTGGACATGACCCTGCGCCTGGACAAGCACGACTACCAGGAACAGCTGGTCACCGAACAGGCACGCCTGGCCGGCCTGCTGCGCGACAAGCGCATGCGCCGTCACGCCCTGGTGGCGGTGTTCGAAGGCAATGATGCGGCCGGCAAGGGCGGGGCCATCCGTCGGGTGGCGGCGGCGCTGGACCCGCGCCAGTACCGCATCGTACCGATTGCCGCGCCCACCGAGGAAGAACGTGCCCAGCCGTACCTGTGGCGCTTCTGGCGCCATATCCCGGCCCGCGGCAAGTTCACCATCTTCGACCGCTCCTGGTATGGCCGCGTGCTGGTGGAGCGTGTCGAGGGCTTCTGCAGCCCGGCGGACTGGATGCGCGCCTACGGCGAGATCAACGACTTCGAGGAGCAACTGAGCAACGCCGGGGTGGTGGTGGTCAAGTTCTGGCTGGCCATCGACCAGCAGACCCAGCTGGAGCGTTTCGAGGAGCGTGAGCAGATCCCGTTCAAGCGCTACAAGATCACCGAGGAAGACTGGCGCAACCGCGACAAGTGGGATGTCTATTCCGAAGCGGTGGGCGACATGGTCGACCGCACCAGCACCGAGATCGCGCCGTGGACCCTGGTGGAGGCTAACGACAAGCGCTGGGCGCGGGTGAAGGTGCTGCGCACGATCAACCAGGCACTGGAGGCGGCGTTCGCCAAGGACAAGAAGTAGGTGAATCGTGCATGGGTGTTGGCTTGGCCCTTTCGCGGGGCAAGTCGCATCGGCGCACCGCCGCTCCCACGAAAGCCCGCCCACGCATTGAGCATGCATCCAGGGAATGACCTGATGAAATCTTTTCCCACCACATCCTTCCCGGCAAGCCTTTAGACTGCAGCTTCCCCCGCCAAGGCCTGATTCGAGGACACCATGCACATTACTTCCGGACGCTGGGTCCAGGGCCTGCTGCTGGCGCTGCTGACCGCGTTTCTCTGGGGCATCCTGCCGATCAAGCTCAAGCAAGTGCTGCAGGTGATGGACCCGGTGACCGTCACCTGGTACCGCCTGAGCGTTTCCGGCGGCCTGCTGTTCGCCTGGCTGGCGGCCAATCGGCGGCTGCCGTCTTTCAGCGGTCTCGGTGTCAAGGGCAAGGGCCTGGTGGCCGTCGCGGTGGCGGGGCTGGTTGGCAACTACGTGCTGTACCTGGTCGGGCTCAACCTGCTCAGTCCCGGTACCGCGCAACTGGTGGTGCAACTGGGGCCGGTGTTGTTGCTGGTGGCCAGCGTCTTCGTCTTCAAGGAGCGCTTCAGCCTGGGGCAGGGCCTCGGGCTGCTGGTGCTGCTGGTGGGGTTCGCGTTGTTCTTCAACCAGCGTCTGGAAGAACTGCTCACGTCACTCGGCGCCTACACCACCGGTGTGCTGACGATCATCCTGGCGACCAGCATCTGGGTGTTCTATGCCCTGAGCCAGAAGCAATTGCTGACGGTGTGGAACTCGCAGCAGGTGATGATGGTGATCTACGTCTGCTGCGCGCTGCTGCTGACGCCTTGGGTGCATCCGCTGGAGGCGTTGCAGCTCAGCCCGTTGCAGGGCTGGCTGTTGCTGGCCTGCTGCCTGAACACACTGGTGGCCTATGGCGCGTTCGCCGAGGCACTGGCGCATTGGGAGGCCTCGCGGGTGAGCGCGACCCTAGCGCTGACGCCGCTGGTGACGTTCGTTGCGGTCGCGCTGGCGGCCTGGCTCTGGCCGGACTACGTGCATGCCGAGCAGATCAATGGCCTGGGGTATGTCGGGGCGGTGACCGTGGTACTGGGCTCGGCACTGGTGGCGCTGGGGCCATCGCTGGTGGCTGGCTGGAAAGCGCGTCGGGTGCAGGTTGATTGATGGCCTCATCGCGGTGCAAGTCGCATCGCGATGAGGCCGCCGGATCAGCCCTTGCCGCCGGGCGCCAGCATGTTCTCTGGCCGCACCCACTGGTCGAACTGCTCGTTGGTCAGGTACTTGAGCTCCAGCGCCGCCTCGCGCAGGGTCTTGCCCTCTGCGTAGGCTTTCTTGGCGATTTCCGCCGCCTTGTCGTAGCCAATGTGCGGGTTCAGCGCGGTTACCAGCATCAACCCACGCTCCAGGTGCGCCGCCATCTGCTCGGCGTCCGGCTCGATGCCGGCCACGCAGTGCTGCTGGAAGTTGCTGCAACCATCGGCCAGCAGTTCGATCGACTGCAGCAGGTTGTGGATGATTACCGGTTTGAACACGTTCAGTTGCAGGTGGCCCTGGCTTGCGGCAAAGCCGATCGCCGTATCGTTGCCCAGCACCTGGCAGGCCAGCATCGACAGTGCCTCGCATTGGGTCGGGTTGACCTTGCCGGGCATGATCGAGCTGCCCGGCTCGTTGGCTGGCAGGCGTACCTCGGCAATCCCCGCGCGCGGGCCGGAACCCAGCAGGCGCAGGTCGTTGGCGATCTTCATCAGGGCCACGGCCAGGGTCTTCAGCGCGCCGGCCAGGCTGGTCAGCGGCTCATGGCCGGCCAGGGCGGCGAACTTGTTCGGCGCGGTGACGAACGGCAGGCCGGACAAGGCCGCCAGCTCAGCGGCGATGGCTTCGGCGAAACCGTGCGGGGCATTGAGCCCGGTGCCCACGGCGGTGCCGCCCTGGGCCAGTTCGCAAACTGCTGGCAAGGTTGCGCGGATGGCGCGCTGGGCGTAGTCGAGCTGGGCGACGAAGGCCGAGACCTCCTGGCCGAAGGTGATCGGCGTTGCGTCCATCATATGCGTGCGCCCGGTCTTGACCAGGTGCGTGTGGCGCGCCGACAGCTCGGCCAGCCCGGCCGACAGTTCGGCGATCGCCGGCAGCAGTTTGTCATGCACGGCCTGGGCCGCGGCGATGTGCATGGCGGTGGGGAAGCAGTCGTTGGAACTCTGCGAGCGGTTGACGTGATCGTTGGGATGCACTGGCACCTTGCCGCCACGGCCCTTGCCGGCCAGCTCGTTGGCGCGCCCGGCGATCACCTCGTTGACGTTCATGTTGCTCTGGGTGCCGCTGCCGGTCTGCCACACCACCAGCGGAAACTGGTCGTCGTGCTCGCCGTCGAGCACTTCGTCGGCGGCCTGCTCGATCAGGCGGGCGATATCGGCGGGCAGGTCGCCGTTGCGGTCGTTGACCCGGGCAGCGGCTTTCTTGACCAGCGCCAGGGCGTGCAGTACCGCGAGCGGCATGCGCTCCTTGCCGATGGCGAAGTTGATCAGCGAACGCTGGGTCTGCGCACCCCAGTAGGCGTCCTCCGGAACTTCGACCGGGCCCAGGCTGTCTGTCTCGATACGGCTCATGCTGCGCTCACTCCTTTGTGGTTCGAAATCGCAGTTTAGGCCCTGATTCGACAGAGCGGTTCCGTCGCTCGTCGTGCCACTTGAGCACTTCGCCATCACAGCGCAGAATGCTCTACTCTGAGGTACTCGCCTCCCTTTCTTGAAGGAAATGCAATGACCCGTCTCCGTGTCCTCTGTGCCGCCGTTGCCCTGGTTTGCGCCAGCGGCCAGGTACTCGCTGCCACTCCAGCGCACAACGCTGCCGCCGAGAAATTCCTGACCCTGGCCAATGCCGACAAGCTGGGCACCCCGGTGTACATGCAGGTCCAGCAGATGTTCGCCCAGCGCTTCGAGCAGACCAAGGCGCCGGCCTCCAAGAAAACCGTGCTCGACAGCTACCAGGCCAAGGCCAACGCCGCCCTGGACAACGCCATCGGCTGGAAGAAGCTCAAGCCGAAGATGGTCGACCTGTACACCGCGACCTTCACCGAGGCCGAGCTGAACGATCTGGTCAAGTTCTACGAATCGCCCCTGGGCAAGAAAGTCCTGCGTGAAATGCCCAAGGTCACCCAGCAGTCGGCCCAGCTGACCCAGCAGAGCCTGGAGCCGGCGGTACCTGTGGTCAACAAGCTGCTCGACGACATGACCAAGGAACTCGACCCAAGCGCCGGCAAGGCCCCGGCGAAGAAGTGAGCGTGACGCGATGAGCATGCAGCAACGCATTGAACAGCAGCTGGCGCCGCTGGGCACGCAACACCTCGAAGTGCACAACGAAAGCCACATGCACAGCCGTGGCCAGGAAACGCACTACAAGGCGGTGCTGGTCAGCGAGCAGTTCGCCGGGCTGAACAGCGTCAAGCGCCACCAGAAGGTCTACGCCACCATGGGTGAGCTGATGGGCCAGATCCACGCCCTGGCGATTCACACCTACACGCCCGAGGAATGGGCCGTGGTCGGTGTGGCGCCGGCCTCGCCGGTGTGCGCCGGCGGCGGCAAGCACTGAATCCTTTCCGGGATTCTGGTAGACTGCACGCCTCACAGACATCCTGTCGACGCCATCGCGGGGCAAGCCCGCTCCCACGCCAGCCACTGAACGCTGCGTGGGAGCGGGCTTGCCCCGCGATGGCGTCGCCATGATTGCATTTGTCATTCCGGTCCGCCCCTTACGAGGGCAACCACCTGGAGATTCAACGCAATGACCCAACCGATCGTCGTGGCGGCGCTGTACAAGTTCGTCACCCTCGAAGACTACGTCGAACTGCGCGAGCCGCTGCTCAAGGCCATGCTCGACAACGGCGTAAAAGGCACCCTGCTGCTGGCCAACGAAGGTATCAACGGCACCGTCTCGGCCACCCGCGAAGGCATCGACGCGCTGCTGGCCTGGCTGCGCAACGACCCACGCCTGGTGGACGTCGACCATAAAGAGTCGTACTGCGACGAGCAGCCGTTCTACCGCACCAAGGTCAAGCTCAAGAAAGAGATCGTCACCCTCGGCGTGCCGGGCGTGGACCCGAACAAGGCGGTCGGCACCTACGTCGATCCGAAAGACTGGAACGCCCTGATCAGCGACCCGGAAGTGCTGCTGATCGATACCCGCAACGACTATGAAGTGGCCATCGGCACCTTCAAGGGCGCCATTGACCCGAAGACCGAGACCTTCCGCGAGTTCCCCGACTACATCAAGGCCCACTTCGACCCGAGCAAGCACAAGAAGGTCGCCATGTTCTGCACCGGTGGCATCCGCTGCGAGAAGGCCTCCAGCTACATGCTCGGTGAGGGCTACGAAGCGGTCTATCATCTTAAGGGCGGCATCCTGAAATACTTCGAGGAAGTAGCCCAGGAAGAAAGCCTCTGGGACGGCGACTGCTTCGTCTTCGACAACCGGGTCACGGTGCGCCACGACCTGACCGAGGGCGAGTACGACCAGTGCCATGCCTGCCGCCACCCGATCGACGTGAAGGACCGGGAGTCGGAGCACTATTCGCCAGGCGTGAGCTGCCCGCACTGCTGGGACAGCCTGAGCGAGAAGACCCGGCGCAGCGCAATCGACCGCCAGAAGCAGATCGAGCTGGCCAAGGCGCGCAACCAGCCGCACCCGATCGGTTTCAACTACAAAGCCGAGGCCTGATGCATGTCCGCACGCCTGCTCTATGTGATGGACCCGATGTGCTCCTGGTGCTGGGGCTTTGCCCCGGTGGCCGAGGCGCTGATCGCCCAGGCCCGTGAGGCGGGTGTCGAGACCCGCCTGGTGCCGGGCGGCCTGCGTACCGGTGGCAGCGCCCTGGACGCCTCGACCCGCAAGTACATCCTCGAGCACTGGCAGGCGGTGCATGACGCCACCGGGCAGCCGTTCCGTTTCGACGGCGCGATGCCCGACGGTTTCGTCTACGACACGGAGCCGGCGTGCCGCGCCCTGGTGACGGCACGCGAGCTGGACGACAAGCGGGCCTGGCGCCTGCTGCAACTGATCCAGGCATCGTTCTACCAGCAGGGCGTGGATGTCACCCGCGCCCCGCAACTGGTGGAGCTGGCCGAGCAGGCCGGCTTCGACCGCGAGCGGTTCTCCCAGCGCTTCACTCTCCCTGACACCCGAGTCGCCACCAGTGCCGATTTCGCCTGGGTGCAGGACCTGGGCATCGCTGGCTTCCCCACGCTGCTGGCCGAGCGCAATGGCCAGCTGGCCCTGCTGACCAATGGCTACCAGCCGCTGGAAAGCCTGCAACCCTTGCTCGGCCGCTGGCTGCAGCAGGCCGCCTGTGCTTGACCTGCCAGGGTCGCCAGACCCTGTGCCAGGGAAGTCCCCCGCTGTGCCCGATCGCCTGAGCTGGGCGGAGATCCGCCGCCTGGCCCTGCACCACAAACAAGCCCTGTGGACCGCCAACCTGGTGGCCGTGCTCGCCGCCCTGTGCAGCGTACCGATTCCCTTGCTGCTGCCATTGCTGGTGGACGAAGTGCTGCTGGGGCATGGCGACGCGGCGCTGAAGTGGATGAACAATTTCCTGCCCGCGGGCTGGCAGGTGGCCGCCGGTTACATCGGGCTGATGCTGTGCGCCACCCTCGGCCTGCGCCTGGCGGCGCTGGCGTTCAACGTGGTCCAGGCCAAGCTGTTCGCCGGCCTGGCCAAGGATATCGTCTACCGCCTGCGCATCCGCCTGATCGAGCGACTCAAGCGCATTTCGCTCAAGGAATACGAAAGCCTGGGCAGCGGCACGGTGACCACCCACCTGGTCACCGACCTGGACACCCTCGACAAGTTCGTCGGCGAAACCCTGAGCCGCTTCCTGGTGGCCGTGCTCACGCTGACCGGCACCGCGGCCATCCTGATCTGGATGCACTGGCAACTGGCGCTGCTGATCCTGCTGTTCAATCCGCTGGTGATCTATTTCACCGTGCAGCTGGGCAAGCGCGTCAAGCACCTGAAGAAGCTCGAGAACGACAGCACCGCACGTTTCACCCAGGCATTGACCGAGACTCTCGACGCGATTCAGGAGATCCGCGCCGGCAACCGCCAGGGCTACTTCCTCGGCCGCTTGGGGCTGCGCGCCCGCGAGGTGCGCGACTACGCGGTGGCTTCGCAGTGGAAGAGCGACGCCAGCGGCCGCGCCAGTGGCCTGTTGTTCCAGTTCGGCATCGATATCTTCCGTGCCGCTGCCATGCTCACGGTGCTGTTCTCCGACCTGTCGATCGGCCAGATGCTGGCGGTGTTCAGCTACCTGTGGTTCATGATCGGGCCGGTGGAACAGTTGCTGAACCTGCAATATGCCTACTATGCCGCCGGCGGCGCACTGAGCCGCTTGAACGAGCTGCTGGCGCGGGCCGACGAGCCGCAGTACCCGGCGGCCGCCGACCCGTTCGCCGGGCGCGACACGGTCGGTATCGAGGTGCGCGACCTGCGCTTCGCCTATGCCGACGAGCCGGTGCTCGACCAGCTCAACCTGACCATCGCCCCGGGCGAGAAGGTCGCCATCGTTGGCGCCAGCGGCGGCGGCAAGAGTACCCTGGTGCAGTTGCTGCTTGGGCTGTACAGCGCCCAGGCCGGGACCATCCGCTTCGGAGGCGCCAGCCTGCAGGAGATCGGCCTGGAGACCCTGCGCGAAAATGTCGCGGTGGTGCTGCAGCACCCGTCACTGTTCAACGACAGTGTGCGCGCCAACCTGACCATGGGTCGTGACTGCAGCGACGACGCCTGCTGGCAGGCGCTGCGCATCGCCCAGCTGGACGCCACCATCGCCGCGCTGCCCCAGGGCCTGGACAGCATCGTCGGGCGCTCCGGCGTGCGCCTGTCCGGTGGCCAGCGCCAGCGCCTGGCGATCGCCCGAATGGTGTTGGCCGAACCCAAGGTGGTCATCCTCGACGAGGCCACCTCCGCGCTGGACGCGGCCACCGAATACAACCTGCACCTGGCTCTGGCGCGCTTCCTCAGCGGGCGCACCACGCTGATCATCGCCCACCGCCTGTCGGCGGTGAAGCAGGCAGACCGGGTGCTGGTGTTCGATGGCGGTCATGTCGCCGAAGATGGCGACCACCAGCAGTTGATTGCCGAAGGTGGCCTGTACGCCAAGCTCTACGGCCACCTGCAGCAAACCTGAAAACAGCCTCAAGGTTCGAGCTGCAAGCGGCAAGTTGGGGTCAGCGCACTTTTTCTTGCCGCTTGGCGCTTGTAGCTTGTCGCTCCTTCATGGCAAATGGCCTACGCTGTGCTTGTCTAGGTCGATTCGTGCCTTATCTGCCGCCATGACAGGGATTACATGAAGGGAAATCGGACTCTCGAAGCGCCAAGGCTGCTGGGCATCATCTGGCCCTTCGTCGCCGTTGTGGTTTTCCAGGTACTGCTGGGCAGTCTGAGTCTTTATGCATTGTCCGCCGTGCGCGCCTATGTGGCGGGCGAGAGCCTGTGGTCCAAGGCGCAGAAGGACGCCATCTACTACCTCAACCTCTATGCCGATGATCGCGATCCGCTGACCTATGCCCGCTATCGCCGGGCCATCCTGGTGCCCCAGGGCGATCACAACCTGCGCCTGGCCCTGGATCGGCCCGAGCCGGACCTGGAGGCGGCGCGCCAAGGCGTGCTGCAGGGCGGCAACCATCCCGAGGACGTCGCCCGGATCATCTGGTTCTACCGCAATTTTCGCCATATCAGCTACATGGAAACCGCCATCGATTACTGGGACATCGGTGACGACTACCTGCGCCAGCTCGACGTGCTGGCCCAGCAGATGCGCGAAGGGTTTGCCGGCGGCAAGGCCGACGCCCACCAGGTGGCCAACTGGAAGGCACGCATCGTCGCCATCAACGATGGCGTGACCCCTGCCGCCAAGGCATTCAGCGATGCCCTGGGCGAAGGTTCGCGAATGCTGCTCAAGGTGCTGATGCTCACCAACCTGGCCACCGCGCTGTTCCTTATCGCCATGGCCTGGCGGCGCTCGAGCAAGCTGCTGGCCCAGCGCCAGGCGTTCGCCAGTGCGTTGCAGGAGGAGAAGGAGCGGGCGCAGATCACCTTGGAGTCGATCGGCGATGCGGTGATCACCGCCGATGTCGACGGTTGCATCAGCTACATGAACCCGGCTGCCGAGCAATTGACTCACTGGCAGGCGGTGCAGGCCCAGGGTCTGCCGCTGGCGGCGCTGTTCAGCCTGCTCGACGAGAATGCCGAAGGTGACAGCCGGACGTTGGTCGAGCAGGTGCTCAGCGGCAGCCTCAAGGGCGGCGCCGAGCACGCCCGGCTGATCCAGCGCCTGGACGGCAGTACGGTGTCGGTCAACCTGGTGGGCTCGCCCATCCTCACCGAAGGGCAGGTCAGTGGCATCGTGGTGGTGCTGCATGACATGACCCAGGAGCGCCAGTACATCGCCAACCTGTCGTGGCAGGCCACTCACGACGCCCTGACCGGGCTGGCCAACCGCCGCGAGTTCGAGTACCGCCTGGAGCAGGCGCTCAATGGCCTGGCGCGCCAGGCCGGGCGGCATTCGCTGATGTTCCTCGACCTGGACCAGTTCAAGCTGGTCAACGACACCTGCGGGCATGCCGCTGGCGACGAGCTGTTGCGGCATATCTGCGCGGTGCTGCAGTCGGGCCTGCGCGAGGGCGACACCCTGGCGCGCCTGGGCGGTGACGAGTTCGGCGTGCTGCTCGAGAACTGCCCCCCGGAGCAGGGCGAGCGCATCGCCGAGCAATTGCGCCAAGCCGTGCAGAGCCTGCATTTCGTGTGGAAGGGCAGGCCCTTCGTCACCACGGTCAGCATCGGCCTGGTGCATATCGCCCAGGTGCCCAGCACCCTGGAGGCGTCGTTGCGCGCTGCGGACATGGCCTGCTACATGGCCAAGGAGAAAGGGCGCAACCGGGTGCAGGTCTATCACGCCGACGACAGCGAGCTGTCCATGCGCTTCGGTGAAATGGCCTGGATCCAGCGCCTGCACGTGGCGCTGGAGGAGAATCGCTTCTGCCTCTACGCCCAGGAAATCGCCCCCTTGCATCCCCACGAGGGGCCGGGGCATATCGAAATCCTTCTGCGCCTGCATGATGAAAGCGGACGCACCATCCTGCCCGACAGCTTCATTCCCGCAGCCGAGCGCTACGGCTTGATGACCGCGCTTGATCGCTGGGTGGTGCGCAGTGTGTTCCAGGTGATTCGCCAGTGCCTGGACGAGGGGCGGGAGGGGCCGTTGGCAATGTGTGCCATCAACCTTTCGGGCTCGAGCATCGGCGACGACAAGTTCCTCGAGTACCTGCAGCGCCTGTTTGGCGAGTTCGACATCCCGCCACGGTTGATCTGTTTTGAAATTACCGAAACCAGCGCCATCGCCAATCTGGGCAGCGCAATCCGGTTCATCAATGAATTGAAAGGATTGGGCTGCAAATTCTCGCTGGACGACTTCTGCGCCGGAATGTCGTCATTCGCCTATTTGAAGCATTTGCCTGTAGACTTCCTGAAGATCGACGGAAGTTTCGTCAAGGACATGCTCGATGACCCGATCAACCGGGCGATGGTCGAAGTGATCAATCACATTGGCCACGTCATGGGTAAGCGGACCATCGCCGAGTTCGTCGAGACGCCACTGATCGAGCAGGCTTTGCAGGAGATCGGCGTGGACTACGCCCAGGGATATCTCATCGAACGCCCGCAGGTGTTCACCTGCGACAGCCTGCAGCGCCAACGGATTGCCGCGAGGCCCCTTCTGCACCGGGCGCCGGGGACCTTTCGCTGAACAACGCCCGGAAATCACAGGGAATCAAGGAGCTGACAGTGATCGACGCGTTCGTAAGGATCGGACCATTGATGGATCCGGCCAGTTATCCGCAGTGGGCCCAACAACTGATAGAGGATTGCCGCGAAAGCAAGCGAAGGGTGGTGGAGCATGAGTTCTACCAACGCCTGCGCGATGGCCAGCTCAAGCAGTCGACCATCCGCCAGTACCTGATCGGTGGCTGGCCGGTGGTCGAGCAGTTCTCCCTCTACATGGCCCACAACCTCACCAAGACCCGTTACGCCCGGCACCCCGGCGAGGACATGGCGCGCCGCTGGCTGATGCGCAACATCCGCGTCGAGCTCAACCATGCCGACTACTGGGTGCACTGGTGCCAGGCTCATGGCATCCACCTGCATGAACTGCAGTCCCAGGAAGTGCCGCCCGAGCTCAATGGCTTGAACGACTGGTGTTGGCGGGTATGCGCCACCGAGTCGCTGGCCATCGCCATGGCGGCCACCAACTACGCCATCGAAGGTGCCACCGGTGAATGGTCGGCGGTGGTCTGCGCCGAAGATACCTACGCCCAGGGCTTCCCCGAAGACACCCGCAAGCGCGCCATGAAATGGTTGAAGATGCATGCGCAGTATGATGACGCGCACCCTTGGGAAGCGCTGGAAATCATCTGCACCCTGGCGGGCGAGAGCCCGACCCTGGGGCTGCGCACCGAGCTGCGCCGGGCGATCTGCAAGAGCTACGACTGCATGTTCCTGTTCCTGGAGCGTTGCATGCAGCTCGAAGGGCGTCAGCAAGGGCGTCTGCGCCCGGCCTTGGCGGCGGGCTGAAACCATAGCGGGGCAGGCTCGCTCCCACGCAGCAAGGCGTAGGGGCGGGCTTGTCGGTTTTACTGCGCGTTCAGCGCCTGCCCGTTCACATTCTTGCTGTCCGGCCCCATCAGGTACAGGTACACCGGCATGATGTCCTCGGGCAGCGGGTTGTTCTGCGGGTTCTCGCTCGGATAGGCCTGGGCGCGCATCGCCGTGCGCGTGGCGCCCGGGTTGATGCTGTTGGAGCGCACCGGCGCTACGCCTTCCAGTTCATCCGCCAGGGTCTGCATCAGGCCCTCGGTGGCGAATTTAGACACCCCGTAGGCACCCCAGTAAGCGCGGCCCTTGCGCCCGACGCTGCTGGAAGTGAACACCACCGAGGCGTCCTCCGACAGCTTCAGCAGCGGCAGCAAGGTGCTGGTCAGCATGAAGGTGGCGTTGACGTTGATGTGCATCACGCGCATGAAGTTGTCGCCCGACAGCTGCTCCAACGGCGTGCGCGGACCAATGATCGAGGCGTTGTTGAGCAGGCCGTCGAGGCGGCCGAACTGGTCCTCGATCATCACCGCCAGTTCGTCGTACTGGTGGGGCAGGGCGGTTTCCAAGTTGAACGGGATCACCACCGGCTGCGGGTGGCCCGCGCCTTCGATCTGGTCGTAGACCTCGTTCAGGTTGGCTTCGGTCTTGCCCAGCAGCAGCACGGTGGCGCCCAGGGCGGCATAGGCCTTGGCGGCGGCGGCGCCGATGCCGCGACCGGCGCCGGTGACCAGAATGATCCGGCCCTTGAGCAGGTCGGGGCGGGCGGTGTAGTCGAACATAGGTCTGTCCTTGAATATGAGCTGCAAGCTCTAAGCGGCAAGCTACAAGAGAAAGCAGATCAGTGTTGGAGCTGCTCTTTCCTGAGGCTTGAAGCTTAACGCTTGCGACTTGAAATCAGCAGCCGCACAGCGCGCTGTCGATCACCTTGCGCAGTTCTAGCGGGTGGTCCACCACCACGTCGGCGCCCCAGTTGTTAGGGTTGTCCTCTGGATGAATATAGCCATAGCGCACCGCTGCGGTGCGGGTGCCGGCGTCGCGGCCGGACTCGATGTCGCGCAGGTCGTCGCCGACGAACAGGACGCTGGCCGGGTCCAGGTCAAGCGTCTTGCACGCCAGGATCAGCGGCTCGGGGTCGGGCTTGCTGTTCTTCACGTGGTCCGGGCAGATCAGCAGCGCCGAGCGCTCGGCCAGGCCCAGGCGTTGCATGATCGGTTCGGCGAAGCGCACTGGTTTGTTGGTGACCACGCCCCACAGCAGGTTGCCTTTCTCGATGTCGGCCAGCAGCTCCGGCATGCCGTCGAACAGCTTGCTGTGCACCGCGCAATCGCGCTGGTAGCGTTCGAGGAACTCCAGGCGCAGGGCTTCGAAGCCGTCGGCCTCGGGGTCCATGGCAAAGGTCGCGGCGACCATGGCGCGGGCACCGCCGGAAATCACCTCGCGGATGCGTGCGTCGTCGATGGCCGGTAGGCCGCGATCGGCGAGCATCGCCTGGCAGATGGCGATGAAGTCCGGCGCCGTGTCCAGCAGGGTGCCGTCCATGTCGAAGAGTACTGCTCGCAGGCGCATGCTCATTCCTCGCGCAGGGTCTGGATCATGTAGTTGACGTCGACGTCGTTGCACAGCTTGTAGTGCTTGGTCAGCGGGTTGTAGGTCAGGCCGATGATGTCCTTGACCTCCAGGCCTGCGGCACGGCTCCAGGCGCCCAGCTCGGAGGGGCGGATGAACTTCTTGAAGTCGTGGGTGCCGCGCGGCAGCATCTTCAGCACGTATTCGGCGCCGATGATCGCCAGCAGGTAGGCCTTGGGGTTGCGGTTGATGGTCGAGAAGAACACCTGGCCGCCGGGCTTGACCATGCGGTAGCAGGCGCGAATCACCGAGGAAGGGTCGGGTACGTGCTCGAGCATTTCCAGGCAGGTGACCACGTCGAACTGGCCGGGCATCTCTTCGGCCAGGGCTTCGGCGGTGATCTGCCGGTACTCCACCGCAACGCCCGACTCCAGCTGGTGCAGCTGGGCCACCGCCAGCGGTGCTTCGCCCATGTCGATGCCGGTGACGGTGGCGCCACGCTGGGCCATCGCCTCGCTGAGGATGCCGCCGCCGCAGCCGACGTCCAGCACCTTCTTGCCGGCCAGGCCGACACGCTCGTCGATCCAGTTGACCCGCAGCGGGTTGATGTCGTGCAGCGGTTTGAACTCGCTCTCGCGGTCCCACCAGCGGTGGGCCAGGGCTTCGAACTTGGCGATTTCGGCGTGGTCGACGTTGCTCATGGGAACAGTCCTCTGAATCTTCGATAAATAGTGTCGCGGGCCGGCAGCCGCGGCTGCCGGCCGTTCATTCGTTGCGCCCGGCGATGCGGGCTCCCCAGGCGCGGGCATTGGCGGCCAGCGCGGCTTCGTCCATCTGGCTCAGGCGGCGGTCCTCGACCAGTTGCTGCCCGGCGACCCAGACATCCTTCACGCAGTCGCGACCGGTGGCGTAGATCAGTTGCGAGACCGGGTCATGCACCGGTTGCTGCGCCAGCCCCGACAGGTCGAAGACGGCCAGGTCGGCGGACTTGCCCACTTCGAGCGAGCCAGTGATCGCCTCCAGTCCGAGGGCCCGGGCGCCATTGAGCGTGGCCATGCGCAGCGCCCGGTGGGCGTCCAGGGCGGTGGCCGAGCCGGCGACGGCCTTGGCCAGCAGCGCGGCGGTGCGGGTTTCACCGAGCAGGTCGAGGTCATTGTTGCTGGCGGCGCCATCGGTGCCGACGGCCACGTTCACCCCAGCCTGCCACAAGCGCTCCACCGGGCAGAAACCGCTGGCCAGCTTGAGGTTGGATTCGGGGCAGTGAACCACGCTGGTGTTGCTTTCTACCAGCAGCGCCAGGTCTTCGTCGCTGATCTGGGTCATGTGCACCGCTTGCAGGTTCGGGCCCAGCAGGCCCAGGCGCGCGAGGCGCGCCAGTGGCCGCTCGCCGTTGTCCTTGAGCGCCTGCTCGACTTCGCTGGCGGTCTCGTGGATGTGCATGTGCAGCGGTGCGTCCAGCTGGTCGGCGATCACCCGGATCTTCTCCAGGTTCTCGTCGCTCACCGTGTAGGGGGCGTGCGGGCCCAAGGCAATGGTGATGCGCGGGTGGTGGCGCAGCTCGCCGAACAGTTCGATGGCCAGGTGCAGGGCCTCATCCGGGGTGCGTGCGCCGGGGATGGGGAAATCCAGCAGCGGCACGGCGATCTGCGCGCGGATACCGCTGCGGTGCACGCGGTCGCAGGCCTCGCGGGGATAGAAATACATGTCGGCGAAGCAGGTGATGCCGCCCTTGAGCTGTTCAGCAATGGCCAGGTCGGTGCCGTCGGCCACGAAGGCCTCGTTCACCCAGCGACCCTCGGCGGGCCAGATGTGCTCCTGTAGCCAGGTCATCAGCGGCAGGTCGTCGGCCAGGCCGCGGAACAGGGTCATGGCGGCGTGGCCGTGGGCGTTGACCAGCCCGGGCGTCAGCAGGCAGTCGGGCAGCGTCCGCACTTCCCGCGCTTGTGGCGCCCGCTCGCGTGGGCCGAGCCAGGCGATCTGGCCGTCGCGGATGCCCAGCGCATGGCCCTCCAGCACGACACCGGCTGGCTCGACGGGGACCAGCCAGTCCGGCACAAGCAGCAGGTCGAGGAGGGGAGTGGCGATGGGCATGCGCGATATATACCTGGATCGGTTCGGCTAAACGCGCAGTATACCCGAGCGTCCGCGACGCAGGCTCGCTATAATCGCCGGCTTTTGATGCCAGGGCGACGGGGAGAGGCGATGCGCGAGCAACTGATGGCGGCGGAGACGGTGACGGGCATCGAGTGGCGCGACGGCGTGCTGCACCTGCTCGACCAGCGCCTGCTGCCGCTTGAGCAGTGCTGGCTGGCCTGCACCGAGGCGGCAGAGGTGGCTGAGGCAATCAGCGACATGGCCGTGCGTGGCGCTCCGGCGATCGGCATCTGCGCCGCCTACGGCTTGGTGCTGGCGCTGCGCCGTCGCCTGGCCGAAGGCGAGATCTGGGAAGAGAGTCTTGAGGAAGACTTCATGATGCTCGGCGAGGCGCGGCCTACTCCGGCCAACCTGTTCTGGGCGCTCAACCGCATGCGTGAGCGCCTGCAGCGCCTGCGCCCGGATGAAGACGTGCTGAAGGTGATGGAGGCCGAGGCGGTGGCGATTCACCAAAGCGATCGTGAAGCCAACCTGACCATGGCCCAGTTCGGTGTCGAGCAGATCCGCAGGCACCAGGGCAGCGAGCAGGCCCTGCTTACCCACGGCAATGCCGGGGCCCTGGCCACCGGCGGCTTCGGTACCGCCCTGGGGGTGATCCGCGCCGCCACCCTGGAGGGCATGGTCGAGCAGGTCTATGCCTGCGAGTCGCGGCCGTGGCTGCAGGGTTCGCGCCTGACCGCCTGGGAGCTGGCCGCCGACGGTGTGCCGGTGACCGTGGTTGCCGACGCGGCGGCCGGGCACCTGATGAAGACCAAGGGCATCACCTGGGTGGTGGTCGGCGCCGACTGCATTGCCGCCAATGGCGATGTGGCGGCGAAGATCGGCACCTACCAGATGGCGGTGGCGGCCATGCATCACGGGCTGCGCTTCATGGTGGTGGCGCCGAGCACCAGCATCGATCTGAACCTGCCCACCGGTGAGGATATCCCGCTGGAGACCCGCGGCGAGGAAGAGCTGCTGGAGGTTTCCGGGATCCAGGTAACCGCTGATGTCGAGGCCTACAACCCGGTGGTCGATGTCACCCCGGCCGACCTGATCGACGTGATCGTCACCGAGAAGGGCGTGGTCGAGCGCCCGGATACCGCAAAAATCGCCCAGTTGATGTGCCGCAAACGCCTCCACTGAGGCGTTTTTCCATCCGTGCGGATGGTGCAGTACGGCAACCTGCCATATCTCCCATGCGCGCAGCGTTTGTGATACCATCCGGCAGTTTCCAAGGCCGCTCTTTACCGCGGCCTTCATTGCGCAGATCCATGGCACAACTCATTGATTTGTCGTAAGTCGTCGCACCCCAATTGCGCTGCGGCGGCGAGCTTCGTTCGTCCTTCGAGGGATCAGGCGAAGTTTCACCAGAAAAAGGAATCAGGCTTCTCATGGGCGAACTGGCCAAAGAAATCCTCCCGGTCAATATCGAAGACGAACTGAGACAGTCTTACCTCGACTACGCGATGAGCGTTATTGTCGGGCGAGCGCTGCCCGATGCGCGTGACGGCTTGAAGCCCGTGCATCGTCGCGTTCTGTATGCGATGAGCGAACTGGGCAACGACTGGAACAAGCCGTACAAGAAATCCGCCCGTGTGGTCGGTGACGTGATCGGTAAGTACCACCCGCACGGCGACACCGCCGTGTACGACACCATCGTGCGCATGGCCCAGCCATTCTCGCTGCGCTACCTGCTGGTCGATGGCCAGGGCAACTTCGGTTCGGTGGACGGCGACAACGCCGCGGCCATGCGATACACCGAAGTGCGCATGTCCAAGCTGGCCCATGAGCTGTTGGCCGACCTGCACAAAGAGACCGTCGACTGGGTACCGAACTACGACGGTACCGAGCAGATCCCGGCGGTCATGCCGACCAAGATCCCCAACCTGCTGGTCAACGGCTCCAGCGGTATTGCCGTGGGCATGGCGACGAACATTCCGCCGCACAACCTCGGCGAAGTGATCGACGGCTGCCTGGCGCTGATCGACAACTCCGACATCACGGTCGATGAGCTGATGCAGTTCATCCCGGGGCCGGACTTCCCGACAGCGGGCCTGATCAATGGTCGCCAGGGCATCATCGAGGCCTATCGCACCGGCCGTGGCCGCATCTATATGCGTGCCCGCTCCGAGATCGAGGATATCGACAAGGTCGGTGGCCGCCAGCAGATCGTGGTCACCGAGCTGCCGTACCAGCTGAACAAGGCGCGCCTGATCGAGAAGATCGCCGAGCTGGTCAAAGAGAAGAAGATCGAAGGCATCACCGAGCTGCGCGACGAGTCCGACAAGGATGGCATGCGCATCGTCATCGAGCTGCGTCGCGGCGAGGTGCCGGAGGTGGTGCTCAACAACCTCTACCAGCAGACCCAGCTGCAGAGCGTGTTCGGCATCAACATCGTTGCCCTGATCGACGGTCGCCCGCGCCTGCTGAACCTCAAGGACCTGCTCGAGGCGTTCGTTCGCCACCGTCGCGAGGTGGTCACCCGCCGCACCGTGTTCGAGCTGCGCAAGGCCCGCGAGCGTGGCCATATCCTTGAAGGCCAGGCGGTCGCGCTATCCAACATCGACCCGGTCATCGCCCTGATCAAGGCCTCGCCGACACCGTCCGAAGCCAAGGAAGCGCTGATCAGCACGGCCTGGGAGTCCAGTGCGGTACAGGTCATGGTCGAGCGTGCCGGTGCCGAGTCGTGCCGTCCGGAAGACCTGCCGGAGCAGTACGGCCTGCGCGAAGGCAAGTACTACCTGTCGCCGGAACAGGCCCAGGCGATCCTGGAACTGCGCCTGCACCGCCTGACCGGCCTGGAGCACGAGAAGCTGCTGGCCGAGTACCAGGAGATCCTCGAGCAGATCGGCGAGCTGATTCGCATCCTCAGCAGCGCCGAGCGCCTGATGGAAGTGATCCGCGAAGAACTCGAAGCGATCCGCGCCGAGTACGGCGATGCCCGTCGCACCGAAATCCTCAATGCCAGCCACGACCTCAACTACGGCGACATGATCCCCGAAGAAGAGCGTGTGGTGACCATCTCCCACGGTGGCTACGCCAAGACCCAGCCATTGTCCGCGTACCAGGCCCAGCGCCGTGGCGGCAAGGGCAAGTCGGCCACAGGCGTCAAGGACGAGGACTACATCGAGCACCTGCTGGTCGCCAACAGCCACGCCACCCTGCTGCTGTTCTCCAGCAAGGGCAAGGTGTACTGGAAGAAGACCTACGAAATTCCCGAGGCCTCCCGCGCCGCCCGCGGCCGCCCGCTGGTCAACCTGCTGCCGCTGGAAGAAGGTGAGCGCATCACCGCCATGCTGCAGATCGATCTGGAGGCGCTGCAGCAGCACGCAGATCCAGAGGAAGAACTGGAAGACAGCGACGACAGCGTGATCGAAGGCGAGCTGGTGGAAGCCGAGGAGATCGACGAGGAAGACGGCGACACCCCTGAGTGGGCCGCCGAGGCGACCGGCGCCTACATCTTCATGGCCACTGCTTCCGGTACCGTCAAGAAGACTCCGCTGGTGCAGTTCGCCCGTCCGCGTTCCAACGGCCTGATTGCCCTGAAGCTCAAGGAAGGTGACACCCTGATCGCCGCCGCCATCACCGATGGCGCCAAGGAAGTCATGATGTTCTCCGACGCCGGCAAGGTGATCCGCTTTGCCGAGAGCGTGGTGCGCGAGATGGGCCGTACCGCCCGTGGCGTGCGCGGCATGAAGCTGGGCAAGGGTCAGCAGATCATTTCCATGCTGATTCCGGAGTCCGGCGCGCAGATCCTCACCGCTTCCGAGCGTGGTTTTGGCAAGCGCACCCCGCTGTCCAAGTTCCCGCGTCGCGGCCGTGGCGGTCAGGGTGTGATCGCCATGGGCACCAAGGGGCGCAACGGCCTGCTGATCGGCGCTATCCAGGTGCAGGAAGGCGAGGAAATCATGCTGATCTCCGACCAGGGCACGCTGGTGCGTACCCGGGTCGGCGAGGTGTCCAGCCTGGGCCGTAACACCCAGGGTGTCACGCTGATCAAGCTGGCCACCGACGAAACGCTGGTGGGGCTTGAGCGCGTCCAGGAACCCTCCGAGGAAGAGCTCGATGAACTGATCGAGACGGACGAGGAGGGCGCCCCGCTCGATGCGGTGGGCGACGACGATGCCGGCACCGAAGAGGCGCCTCAGGAATAATCGATGCAACAACCCGAGCGGGGCGACCAAGGTCGCCCCGTTTGACTGATGAAGGTGGGGCATTGGCGCTGCAAGGCAGCCCCGGTGCCGGCGACACAGTCTTGACTGGTCGGCAGCGAATTACGATTTTGTTCTATTTGGCAGAGCGAGAGTGGATGTGAGCAAACGAGCCTTTAACTTCTGCGCAGGCCCTGCCGCGCTTCCTGATGCCGTGCTGCAGCGCGCCCAGGCCGAGATGCTGGACTGGCGCGGCAAGGGTCTGTCGGTGATGGAGATGAGCCATCGCAGCGACGACTATGTGGCTATCGCCGAAAAGGCCGAGCAGGACCTGCGCGACCTGCTGTCCGTCCCCTCCAACTACAAGGTGCTGTTCCTGCAGGGCGGCGCCAGCCAGCAGTTCGCCGAGATTCCGCTGAACCTGCTGCCGGAAAATGGCACCGCCGACTACGTCGAGACCGGTATCTGGTCGAAGAAGGCCATCGAGGAAGCGCGCCGCTTCGGCACTGTCAACGTTGCTGCCAGCGCCAAGCCCTACGACTACCTGGCCATTCCGGGCCAGAACGAGTGGCAGCTGACCCGTAACGCCGCCTACGTACACTATGCGTCCAACGAGACTATTGGTGGCCTGCAGTTCGACTGGGTGCCCGAAACTGGTGACGTCCCGCTGGTGGTCGACATGTCTTCGGACATCCTGTCGCGCCCGATCGACGTGTCGCAGTACGGCCTGATCTATGCCGGCGCGCAGAAGAACATCGGCCCGAGCGGTCTGGTTGTGGTGATCGTGCGCGAAGACCTGCTAGGTCGTGCCCGCAGCAGCTGCCCGACCATGCTCGACTACAAAGTGTCGGCCGACAACGGCTCGATGTACAACACTCCGGCCACCTATTCCTGGTACCTCTCGGGTCTGGTGTTCGAGTGGCTCAAGGAGCAGGGTGGCGTCGAGGCCATGGAGCAGCGCAACCGCGCCAAGAAAGAGCGCCTTTACGGCTTCATCGATGCCAGCGAGTTCTACACCAACCCGATCAGCGTCAACGCCCGTTCGTGGATGAACGTGCCGTTCCGCCTGGCCGATGAACGTCTGGACAAAGCCTTCCTGGCTGGCGCTGATGCCCGTGGCCTGCTCAACCTCAAGGGCCATCGTTCGGTCGGTGGCATGCGTGCCTCGATCTACAACGCCCTGGGCCTGGAGGCTGTCGAGGCGTTGGTGCAGTACATGGGTGAATTCGAGAAGGAGCACGGCTGATGTCCGATCAGGAGCTCAAGGCCCTGCGTGTGCGCATCGACAGCCTCGACGAGAAGATCCTCGAGCTGATCAGCGAGCGCGCCCGTTGCGCCCAGGAAGTGGCCAAGGTCAAGACCGCATCGTTGCCTGAAGGCGAGGCGCCGGTGTTCTACCGTCCCGAGCGCGAGGCCGCGGTGCTCAAGCGCGTCATGGAGCGTAACCAGGGGCCGCTGGACAACGAAGAGATGGCGCGGCTGTTCCGCGAGATCATGTCCTCCTGCCTGGCGCTCGAAGAGCCGCTGAAGGTGGCCTACCTCGGCCCTGAAGGGACCTTCACCCAGGCCGCGGCCATGAAGCACTTCGGTCATGCCGTGGTCAGTCGCCCGATGGCGGCCATCGACGAGGTGTTCCGCGAAGTGGCGGCGGGTGCGGTCAATTTCGGCGTGGTGCCGGTGGAGAACTCCACCGAGGGCGCCGTCAGTCACACGCTGGACAGCTTCCTCGAGCATGACATGGTGATCTGCGGCGAGGTCGAGCTGCGTATCCACCATCACCTGCTGGTAGGCGAGAACACCAAGACCGACAGCATCACCCGCATCTACTCCCATGCCCAGTCGCTAGCCCAGTGCCGCAAGTGGCTGGACGCCCATTACCCGAACGTCGAGCGCGTGGCCGTGTCGAGCAACGCCGAGGCGGCCAAGCGGGTCAAGGGCGAGTGGAATTCGGCGGCGATCGCCGGTGACATGGCGGCCAACTTGTATGGTCTGACCCGTCTGGCCGAAAAGATCGAGGACCGCCCGGACAACTCCACGCGCTTCCTGATGATCGGTAACCAGGAAGTACCGCCGACCGGCGACGACAAGACTTCGATCATCGTCTCCATGAGCAACAAGCCGGGTGCTCTGCACGAGCTGCTGGTGCCGTTCCACGAAAACGGCATCGACCTCACGCGCATCGAGACCCGTCCGTCGCGCAGCGGCAAGTGGACCTACGTGTTCTTCATCGACTTTGTCGGCCATCATCGTGATCCGCTGATCAAGGCGGTGCTCGAGCAGATCAGCCAAGAGGCTGTGGCGCTGAAGGTGTTGGGCTCTTATCCGAAAGCGGTGCTTTGATCGATTTTGTTGGGGCCGCTTTGCGGCCCATCGCCGGCAAGCCGGCTCCCACAGGGAGTGGCGTGTTGCTGGCCCATGTGGGAGCTGGCTTGCCAGCGATGGGCTGCGCAGCAGCCCCCTGCGGTCTCAATGACTGGCATGTTTTTGAACAGGGTTTGCACTCGTGGTTGATGCTGTAACAAACAAATCCGCACCGATTGTCGGTCGCTTGGTCGTGGTCGGCCTCGGTCTGATCGGCGGCTCCTTCGCCAAGGGCCTGCGCGAAAGCGGCCTGTGCCGCGAAGTGGTCGGCGTCGACCTCGACGCCGAGTCGCGCAAGCAGGCCGTGGCGCTGGGCGTGGTCGATCGCTGCGAGGCAGACCTTGCGGTCGCTTGTGTCGGCGCCGACGTTATCCAGTTGGCTGTGCCGATCCTGGCCATGGAGAAAGTCCTGGCTCGTCTGGCCCAGCTCGACCTGGGTAATGCGGTGATCACCGATGTGGGCAGCGCCAAGGGCAATGTGGTGCGTGCCGCGCGCGAGGCGTTTGCCGAGCGCCTGCCGCGTTTCGTGCCGGGGCACCCGATCGCCGGATCGGAGCAGAGCGGGGTGGAGGCCTCCAATGCGGCGCTGTTCCGTCGGCACAAGGTGATCCTCACTCCGCTGGCGGAAACCGAGCCGGGCGCGCTCGCCCTGGTCGATCGCCTATGGCGAGCGCTGGATGCCGATGTCGAGCACATGTCGGTGGAGCGCCATGACGAAGTGCTGGCCGCCACCAGTCATCTGCCGCACCTGCTGGCCTTCGGCCTGGTCGACTCGCTGGCCAAGCGCAATGAAAACCTGGAAATCTTCCGGTACGCTGCGGGAGGCTTCCGCGATTTCACGAGAATCGCCGGCAGCGACCCGATCATGTGGCACGACATCTTCCTCGCCAACCGCGAGGCGGTCCTGCGCACTCTCGATACATTTCGCAGCGACCTCGACGCCCTGCGCGACGCGGTCGATGCTGGGGACGGGCACCAACTGTTGGGCGTGTTCACCCGCGCCCGGGTTGCCCGCGAGCATTTCAGTAAAATCCTTGCCCGTCGGGCCTATGTGGACGCTATGAACGCCAACGATCTGATTTTCCTGGCCCAACCGGGTGGCCGCGTGTCCGGACGGATCCGCGTACCTGGCGACAAATCGATTTCCCATCGCTCGATCATGCTCGGCTCGCTGGCCGAGGGCACGACCGAAGTCGAAGGTTTCCTCGAGGGTGAAGACGCCCTGGCGACCTTGCAGGCCTTCCGTGACATGGGCGTGGTCATCGAAGGGCCGCACCATGGTCGCGTGACCATTCACGGTGTTGGCCTGCACGGCCTGAAGCCGCCGCCCGGCCCGCTGTACGTGGGTAACTCCGGCACCTCGATGCGCCTGCTGTCCGGCCTGCTGGCAGCGCAGTCGTTCGACACCACCATGACCGGCGACGCTTCGCTGTCCAAGCGCCCGATGAATCGCGTGGCCAATCCGCTGCGTGAAATGGGTGCTGTGGTCGAGACCGGCCCCGAAGGTCGCCCGCCGCTGACCATCCGTGGTGGGCACAAGCTCAAGGCGCTGAACTACACGCTGCCGATGGCCAGTGCCCAGGTCAAGTCGTGCCTGCTGCTGGCCGGCCTGTACGCCGAAGGCACCACCACTGTCACCGAGCCTGCGCCTACCCGTGACCACACCGAGCGCATGCTGCGCGGCTTCGGCTACGCGGTCGAGTCGAACGGTCCGGTAGCCTCCCTGCAGTCCGGTGGCAAGCTCACCGCTACCCGCATTGAGGTGCCGGCGGACATTTCCTCCTCGGCGTTCTTCCTGGTGGCGGCGTCCATCGCCGAGGGTTCCGAGCTGGTCCTGGAGCACGTTGGCATCAACCCGACCCGCACTGGCGTTATCGACATCCTGCGCCTGATGGGCGGCGACATCACCCTGGAAAACCAGCGTGAAGTCGGCGGCGAGCCGGTGGCCGACCTGCGCGTGCGTGGCGCCAGGCTCAAGGGTATCGACATCCCGGAAGAACTGGTGCCGCTGGCCATCGACGAGTTCCCGGTACTGTTTGTCGCCGCCGCCTGCGCCGAAGGGCGTACCGTGCTGCGTGGCGCCGAAGAGCTGCGGGTCAAGGAGTCGGACCGCATCCAGGTGATGGCCGACGGCCTGATCGCCCTGGGCGTGAAGTGCGAGCCGACCCCGGACGGCATCATCATCGACGGCGGCCAGATCGGCGGCGGCGAAGTGCACGGCCACGGCGACCATCGCATCGCCATGGCCTTCAGCATCGCCTCGTTGCGCGCAAGCGCGCCGATCGTGATCCATGACTGCGCCAACGTCGCCACGTCGTTCCCTAACTTCCTGGCGCTGTGCAAGGAAGTCGGCATCCGCGTCGCCGAAGAGGGCAAGTCGTGAATTCGCAAGCACCGGTCATCACCATCGACGGGCCGAGCGGCTCGGGCAAGGGCACCGTGGCGGGTCTGCTGGCCCGCGAGCTGGGCTGGCGCCTGCTCGATTCCGGCGCCCTGTACCGCCTGCTGGCGTTCAACGCCAACAACCATGGCGTCGACCTGACCAACGAAGAGCTGCTCAAGGCGCTGGCTGCGCATCTGGACGTACAGTTCGTCGCGGCGGAGCCGGGCAAGCTGCAGCAGATCATTCTCGAAGGTGAGGATGTCAGTAATGCCATCCGCACCGAGACAGTCGGTGCCGGAGCCTCGATGGTCGCCTCGCTGCCCGCGGTGCGCGAGGCGCTGTTGCAGCGCCAGCGTGCTTTCCGTGAAGCCCCCGGGTTGATTGCCGACGGTCGCGACATGGGCACCGTGGTGTTCCCGGACGCGCCGCTGAAGGTGTTCCTTACCGCCAGTGCCGAGGAACGTGCTCGTCGCCGTTACCTGCAGTTGAAGGGCAAGGGCGAAGATGTTAGTCTGTCGAGTCTGCTAGATGAGATCCGTGCGCGTGATGAACGCGACACCCAGCGTGCAGTGGCCCCGCTCAAGCCGGCGGCCGATGCAATTCAGCTGGATTCCACGGAGTTGTCCATCGAGCAGGTGCTGCAACGCATCAGAAGCGAGCTCGCCCTGCGCGACCTGGCCTGATGGAGAGGAGAGCCGGCAGGGGCACCAGTCAACGTCCTGCCAGCGCTTCTTAACTTAACGAAACCCACATTGTCTGGAATGTGGCTATGGGCGTCTTTTTCGCCCGAATCTACAGGAATTAAAATGAGCGAAAGCTTTGCAGAACTCTTTGAAGAAAGCCTGAAAACCCTCAATCTTCAGCCGGGTGCAATCATCACCGGTATCGTTGTCGACATCGACGGCGACTGGGTTACCGTACACGCTGGCCTGAAGTCCGAGGGTGTCATCCCGCTCGAGCAGTTCTACAACGAAACTGGCGAACTGACCATCAAGGTCGGTGACGAAGTTCACGTTGCGCTGGACGCGGTCGAAGACGGCTTCGGCGAAACCAAGCTGTCCCGTGAAAAAGCCAAGCGCGCCGAGTGCTGGATTGTTCTGGAAGCTGCTTTCGCTGCTGAAGAAGTGGTCAAGGGCGTTATCAACGGTAAGGTTAAAGGCGGCTTCACTGTCGACGTTAACGGCATCCGTGCGTTCCTGCCGGGCTCCCTGGTTGATGTCCGCCCAGTGCGCGACACCACCCACCTCGAAGGCAAAGAGCTGGAATTCAAGGTCATCAAGCTGGACCAGAAGCGCAACAACGTTGTCGTTTCCCGTCGCAGCGTCCTGGAAGCCGAAAACAGCGCCGAGCGCGAAGCTCTGCTGGAATCGCTGCAGGAAGGCCAGCAGGTCAAAGGTATCGTCAAGAACCTCACCGACTACGGTGCGTTCGTTGACCTGGGCGGCGTCGATGGTCTGCTGCACATCACCGACATGGCCTGGAAGCGTATCAAGCACCCGTCCGAGATCGTCAACGTTGGTGACGAGATCGACGTCAAGGTCCTGAAGTACGATCGTGAGCGCAACCGCGTTTCGCTGGGCCTGAAGCAACTGGGTGAAGACCCATGGGTTGCTATCAAAGCCCGTTACCCAGAGAGCACTCGCGTGACTGCTCGCGTTACCAACCTGACCGACTACGGCTGCTTCGCTGAGCTGGAAGAAGGCGTTGAAGGTCTGGTACACGTTTCCGAAATGGACTGGACCAACAAGAACATCCACCCGTCGAAAGTCGTTCAGGTTGGCGACGAAGTGGAAGTCATGGTTCTGGACATCGACGAAGAGCGTCGTCGTATCTCCCTGGGCATCAAACAGTGCAAATCGAACCCATGGGAAGACTTCTCCGGCCAGTTCAACAAGGGTGACAAGATCACCGGTACCATCAAGTCGATCACCGACTTCGGTATCTTCATCGGTCTGGACGGCGGCATCGACGGTCTGGTTCACCTGTCCGACATCTCCTGGAACGAAGCTGGCGAAGAAGCCGTGCGTCGCTTCAAGAAGGGCGACGAGCTGGAAACCGTCATCCTGTCGGTTGACCCAGAGCGCGAGCGCATCTCCCTGGGCATCAAGCAGCTGGAAGACGATCCGTTCTCCAACTTCGTTGCTGTCAACGACAAGGGCGCTATCGTCAAGGGTATCGTCAAGGAAGTTGACGCCAAGGGCGCTATCGTGACCCTGGCCGACGACATCGAAGCTACTCTGAAAGCTTCCGAAATCAGCCGTGACCGCGTTGAAGACGCCCGTAACGTGCTGAAGGAAGGCGAAGAGATCGAAGCCAAGATCATCAGCGTCGACCGCAAGTCCCGCGTCATCAGCCTGTCCATCAAGTCGAAGGACGATGCTGAAGAGCGCGAAGCCATCCAGAGCCTGAAAAACGCTCCGGAAGCGGCTGCCGACACCACCATGGCCGCGCTGCTGCGCGAAGCTATGGCCAAGCAGAACTGAGTTCTGTTTGATCGGTAAAAAGGGCGACCCTCGGGTCGCCCTTTTTTGTGCTTGTGATTTCTCGGCAGGGGTGGAGCCTCAGGTGCCCTGGCCCGATTCCTGGCGGCTTGTCACGACTGTGAACAAATCCTTACCTTGAATTTTTTTGTTTAGTCAAGAACCGGCCTGTTCAAATCGCTCGGAGCGTGCTACAAACTGATTAAGCAATGATCTAGCTGCTTGATAACGAAGGGAAAAATATGACGAAGTCGGAGCTGATCGAACGTATTGTCACCCATCAGGGGCTACTCTCGTCCAAGGACGTCGAGTTGGCCATCAAGACCATGCTTGAGCAGATGTCGCAGTGCCTGGCGACCGGGGATCGTATCGAGATCCGTGGCTTCGGCAGCTTTTCCCTGCACTACCGCGCGCCCCGCGTAGGCCGCAACCCCAAGACCGGTCAGTCGGTCAGCCTGGACGGCAAGTACGTCCCGCACTTCAAGCCCGGCAAGGAGCTGCGTGATCGGGTCAATGAAGACGAGCACGAGCACACTTGAGTGAAGGAGTAATCTGATGCGTAATCTCAAGCGCGCTTTGGCGGCGTTGTTCGTACTGCTGCTGGCGGCTGTGGTGCTGTTCTTTGTGCTGGAGAATCAGCAGGCTGTGTCGTTGGTAATGTTCGGTTGGTCCGCGCCTGCGGTGCCGGTAGCGGTGCTGGTGTTGGCAGCGTTGATCGTCGGATTGGCGATCGGGCCGTTGTTAGGGGCTTATGGCTTGATGCGTGGAAAGCGAAAGATTCGTGCCTCTGTTCGCCAAGCGGTGTTATCTGACGGCTAGGGATTTCCGCTTTGGTTTTTTGCGGTTGCTGACTGGGCGGGCGCTTGAAGCCAGGCATGAATTTTCAGGCGTTTATGCTGATTGTGATCTCTTCTCCTTTTGCGTCGATTTCCAATGGGTCGGCGGTCTCTTGCGCCTTTCGGGGGGCGCTGCTATCTGCTCTGTTTTCTGTCGCAAGTCTTCGGGCTGGTCTAGGCTGTCCGAGAAATCCTAGGTGTGCTTCGTTTCAATGCTTTCTGGCAGGCATGCGAATAGGATTGGGTCGAGTTCTGTTGAACCAATGCGGTATCGGTCGCTCACAGTGTCGCGTATTCCTGCGCCACTTGATGAGGCCGATGGTGCGCGGGTTTCAGAGGGGGCGCCAGGTCGCTGATTTTGAGCCCCTTGTGGAAATCGCGTAACATAGTAGATTGCCTAGCTGCTTTCTGTCGGGGACCGCCGGATGTCGGATGTTCTCTGGTCGATGTTTAAGGTCTACAGATGAAAATCATTGCAGTGATCCCGGCGCGGGCAGGCTCGAAGCGATTGCCCGGCAAGAATGTGAAGATGTTGGGCGAGCATCCGCTGATCGCGTGGACCATCAGGGCAGCGCTCCAGAGTTCGGGAGTCAGCGATGTGGTTGTGACCACTGATGATCCGCAGGCTGCCGAGATTGCGCAGCGTTATGGTGCCACGGTGCCTGGCATGCGACCTGGGCACCTTTCCACTGATACTGCGACCAGTGTGGATGTGGTCAGGTATGTGGTGGATCAGTACGAGGCGAGCAATGGCCCCGTTCAGGGCGTATTGCTATTGCAGCCGACTTCGCCTTTTCGCACGGTCGAGTCGATTGACAAGGCCATCGAGCTGTTTGCCGCGAGCCCTGTGCGTCCGATTGTCAGTGTCAGTCCAGCCAGTGCTCATCCTGCCTGGTGTTTCAAGGTCGAAGCTGGCTCGATGCAGCCCTTCATGGGGTGGGAGCAGGTAGCCAGGCGTTCACAGGATCTCGAGCCTGCCTATACACTCAATGGCGCTATTTATCTGATTGCTCCCGATGTGCTTCGCAGGCATGACGGCTTTGTGTTCGAAGGGGCAGTGCCGTTGGTGATGGACCAGAGCGAGGAGTCGCTCGACATCGACACGGTCGATGACTGGAATGAGGCGCAGCGGGTGCTCGAATCCTTGAAACGATAGGGCCGGGCATCACAGCAAGTGACACAATTATCATGTTTTGCACAGCAGGCGGGCGGTACAGGGCTCGGCTGACAGGGCCAGCATTAACCATTCATTTTGTATCGCCGCAACCCCGCTGGTAGGGGATAGGTTAAGGATCAAGCGATGACGACAGTTTTAGTGACGGGAGCCGATGGCTTCATTGGTTCGCATTTGACCGAATTGTTGGTGCGCGAAGGCTATAAGGTCAAGGCGCTGTCTCAATACAATTCCTTCAATTACTGGGGTTGGCTCGAGGATGTCGACTGCCTGTCGCAAATAGAAGTACTGAATGGCGATGTGCGCGATCCTCATTATTGCAAGCACATCACCAAAGGCGTGGATATCGTCTTTCACCTGGCAGCATTGATTGCCATTCCCTATTCCTACGTTGCACCTGACAGTTATGTCGACACCAATGTCAAAGGTACGTTGAATATTTGCCAGGCGGCCCTGGAAAACGGTGTCAAACGGGTCATCCACACCTCGACCAGCGAGGTCTACGGTACCGCACTTTATGTGCCGATTGACGAGAAACACCCGTTGCAGGCCCAGTCACCCTACAGTGCCTCGAAGATCGGTGCCGATGCCATGGCGCTCAGTTTCTTCAATGCCTTCGATCTGCCGCTGACCATTGCCCGTCCGTTCAACACCTATGGTCCGCGTCAATCGGCGCGTGCGGTCATCCCGACCATCATTGCGCAGATTGCCAGCGGGCAAAAGCAGATCAAGCTCGGCGATGTCACGCCAACCCGTGATTTCAACTATGTGGCTGATACCTGCCGTGGTTTCCTGGAATTGGCGCGCTGCGATCAGGCCATTGGCGAAACCGTAAACATCGGCTCCAACTATGAAATTTCGGTAGGCGACACGCTTGAGCTGATTCGTAAACTGATGGGCAGTGACGTCGAGTTCCTGGTGGATGACCAGCGGATGCGTCCTGGCAAGTCCGAGGTCTTCCGCCTGTGGTGCGACAACTCGAAAATCAACGCACTGACTGGTTTCAAGCCCGCCTACGACATAGAGCAAGGCTTGCAACAGACCATCGACTGGTTCACGCGCCCGGAAAATCTGGCGAAGTATAAAGCCGATATCTACAACGTCTGAGGTGGCTTATGTTCGAGTCTCTGGTTGCATTCGTTCGCGAGCAGTACGCTACTGACGATTTCATTCCACTGCACGCGCCTGTGTTCGAAGGCAACGAGCAGGCTTATGTCGCGCAGACTGTCGAGTCCACATTCGTCTCCAGTGTTGGCAAGTTCGTTGATCGCTTCGAGCAGGACATGCAGGCCTACACGGGCAGCCCCAAGGCAGTAGCGACCGTCAACGGCACCGCTGCGCTGCACGTGGCCCTGCTACTGGCAGGGGTGAAGCCGGGTGAGCGCGTCATTACTCAATCGCTCACCTTCGTTGCGACCTGCAATGCCATTGCCTATTGCGGTGCTGAGCCAGTCTTCGTCGATGTTGACCGGGATACGCTCGGGATGTCCGCCAGCAAGCTTGAGGCGTGGCTCGATGAGGCCGCGTACCGTGATGACGATGGCGTCTGTCGCCTGAAAAACGGCAACCAGGTGCTGCGGGCCTGCCTACCCATGCATACGTTCGGACATCCAGTGGATCTGGATGGCCTGGTCGACGTCTGTGCGCGTTGGGGGTTGGTGCTCGTAGAGGATGCCGCAGAGTCTCTGGGCAGTTTGTACAAGGGGCGCCATACCGGTACCTTCGGGGCGTTGGGTACCTTGAGCTTCAATGGCAACAAAATCATCACCACGGGTGGTGGCGGCATGGTCCTGGCGGGCGAGGCCCTGGGTGTTCGCGCCAAGCACCTGACCACAACGGCCAAGCAGCCTCACCCCTACGAGTATGTGCACGACGAGGTTGGCTACAACTACCGTCTGCCCAACCTCAATGCGGCGTTGGGCTGTGCGCAGCTGGAGAAGCTGGAGGACTTCATTGCTTCCAAGCGTGAGCTGGCTTCGCGCTACGCTGCCATGCTCGAGGGCAGCGAGCTTGCCTTCGTCGGTGAGCCTGCGGGCTGTCGCTCGAATTTCTGGTTGAACGCCGTGATTTGCGACAGTCGCGAGCGTCGTGATGCGTTGCTGGAGTTCACCAACAAGCGTGAGGTGATGACGCGGCCCATCTGGCGTTTGATGAATCATCTACCGGCTTACGCCCATTGCCTCAGTGGTGACCTGAGCAACGCCGAGTGGCTGGAGTCCCGTGTGGTCAATTTGCCTAGCAGCGTGTTGCCGCGCAAAGCACTGTGAAAAAGAGCATTGCAGTGTTTACCGGTACCCGAGCCGAATACGGCCTGCTGTACTGGCTCATGAAGGATATTCAGTCCAGTGACGCGCTCACCCTGCAGGTTGTGGTGAGCGGTATGCACTTGTCGCCGGAGTTTGGTGAAACGTGGCGCCAGATCGAGGCGGACGGGTTCGCTATCGACGCCAAGGTGGAAATGCTGCTTTCCTCCGACACCGATGTCGGTGTGGTCAAGTCGATGGGCCTGGGTACCCTCGGATTTGCCGATGCGCTTGACCGGCTCAGGCCGGATTGCCTGGTGGTGCTCGGTGATCGCTTCGAGGCATTGGCTATTGTGCAGGCTGCGCTGATCATGAAGATTCCCGTGGCGCACCTTCATGGTGGCGAAATCACCGAAGGGGCGTATGACGACGCCATTCGTCATGCCATCACCAAGATGGCTGACCTGCATTTCGTGGCCGCTGAACCCTATCGTGCGCGTGTCATACAGATGGGCGAATCGCCGGAGCGAGTCTTCAATGTTGGCGCCATCGGGCTCGACCACATCCAGCGCACACCGCGGATGAGCCTCGAGGAGTTGCGCGAGAGCCTCTCTTTCGAGCTGAAGCTCCCATTCATGCTGGTCACCTATCACCCCGTCACCCTTGCTGATGAGGAGCCGGTGGAAAGCTTTACGGCATTGCTCGAGGCGCTGGACAGCTACCCGGATCATCAGGTCATTTTGACTTACCCTAATGCTGATAACGGCGGGCGGGCGATCATTCCATTGCTGGAGGCCTATGCCCGGCGCCAGCCAGCGCGCGTAATGGCCATTGCATCGTTGGGGTTCCGGCGTTACCTGAGTGTCGTGGCCCAGGCTTGTGTCGTGGTCGGAAACTCGTCCAGTGGCATCATTGAAGTGCCTGCGTTCGGTGTCCCCACCGTGGATATCGGGGCACGCCAAAAAGGGCGCCTGGCGGCGGATTCGGTCGTGCATTGCGAGGCGAGCCGCAGCGGGATCGAAGCGGCTTTGCGCCAAGCCCTGGACCCGGAGTTTGCCCAGCGCTGCAAGCGTGTCAGCAACCCGTATGGACAAGGCGATGCGGCACGGCAGATCGTCAACGTCCTGCGCTGCGTTGATGCTTCCCAACAGACCCCTTTTCACGACATAACCTGACTATCATGAATCTGCCCAAGAAAAACGCGGTTTACATCATTGCCGAAGCCGGCGTGAACCATAACGGGGAGCAGGACTTGGCGTTCGCGCTAATCGACGCGGCGGCTGCCGCGGGAGCGGATGCGGTCAAGTTCCAGACGTTCGACGCGACGTTGCTCGCGGCAGGTTCCGCGCCCAAGGCGGCCTATCAGAAGAAGAGCACGGCGGCGGAAGAAAGCCAGTTGGCCATGCTGAAGAAGCTCGAGCTGCCTCGGGAATGGCATGTGTCGTTGCAGACCTATGCACGAGACAAGGGGCTCGAGTTCCTCTCCACGGCCTTCGACGTCGGTAGCCTGGACTTCCTCTGCGAACTGGACATGCCGTTCTTCAAGGTGCCTTCCGGTGAGTTGACCAATGCGCCATTGCTCTGGCGATTTGCGCGTACGGGCAAGCCGCTTGTCCTGTCCACGGGAATGGCGACCTTGAGTGAGGTCGAGCAGGCATTGGCCGTTGTCGCTCATGGGCTGGCGCATGAGGTGGAGCCGCAGGATATGGATGACGTGTGGCAGTACTGGGGTCATGCGCAGAGTCGGGAGCGGTTGCAGGGGCACGTTGCCCTCCTGCACTGCACATCCCAGTACCCGACGCCTTGGCATGAGGTGAACCTTCGCGCCATGGATACCCTGGCCGACGCCTTCGGCCTGGAGGTGGGGTATTCCGATCATACGCAAGGCTGCCTGATACCTGTAGCGGCCGTGGCGCGTGGCGCGACGATCATCGAGAAGCATTTCACGCTGGACCGCTCGATGCCTGGGCCTGATCACAAGGCTTCGCTGGAGCCGGACGAGTTGAAGCGCATGGTCAGCGAGATTCGTGCTCTGGAAGTGGCGTTGGGGGAGCGGAGCAAGGCTCCGCAACCCAGTGAGTGGGATACCCGCCGTGCTGCGCGTCAGCAGGTGGTTGCGGCCCGTGCGATGGTGCCTGGGCAGATCATCGAACGAGCGGACCTGACCACTGCGCGTAGTGGCGCCGGGCTTCCTGCGGCACGTCTGTGGGGGTTGGTCGGACGTCCGGCGAAGCGTGGTTATACGCCAGGCGAATCAATCGATGAGTGATGAGGTCGCTCGCCCGTTGCCGTTGGTGATACTCGGTGCTGGCGGTCACGCCAAGGTTCTGGTGTCTGTGGCGCGTGCACTGCACCTGGATATCCAGGGCGTGTGTGATCCGCATTTGCATCGCTCGGGCCAGAGCCAGTGGCGCGGGCTGCCGGTGCTGGGGGACGATGTCGCTTTGAGCCTGATCGCGCCGGCCAGCATCTTGCTGGTCAACGGTATTGGCCAGACCGTCGGCGGTGTTGCCAGACGCAAAGTGTACGAGCAGTTCAGTGGCCAGGGGTATCGGTTCGCGACCCTGGTCCACCCGTCGGCCTGGGTGGACCCTGACGTGGTTCTGGGAGAGGGTGTCCAGGTCATGGCCGGTGCCATAGTGCAGGCAGATAGCCATATAGGCTGCAATACAATCATCAACACCCGAGCTGCGATCGACCATGATTGCCGTGTCGGCCAGCATGCGCACATTGCCCCTGGCGCGACGGTGTGCGGTGGCGTATCAGTCGCCGACCGTTGCTTTGTCGGCAGCGGCGCCACGATCATCCAGGGCATCGAAATCGGTGAGGATGCAGTGGTGGGCGCAGGTGCGGTGGTGGTACGGCATCTGCCAGCCAATCAGCGGGTGCTGGGTTCCAAGGGGCGGATCGCAAACGTACCCGATAGTCATCAGGAAGGTAGTGAATGAAACAATGGGAAATGACGTGTGTCGCGCCGGATTGCTCGATGGAAGAGGCGATCGCCACGCTCGACCGGGTTGCGGTGCGCATCGTCCTGGTGGTTGATGCCAAGCGGCAGTTGCTGGGCACCGTTACCGACGGAGATGTCCGTCGAGCACTGCTCAAGCGTCGCCCATTGGAGACCGCGGTCAAGGAGATCATGTGCAGTTCGCCGAAGACGGCGGGCAAGGACTGGACGCGCGAGCGAATCCTGTCGGTGATGGAGGCCTATCAGCTGCTGCAGATGCCAGTGGTTGACGAGGCGGGTATCGTGATTGGCCTGGAAACCCTGCATGGCCTTCTGAACAGGCCGCAGCGCGACAATCCGGTGTTCCTCATGGCCGGCGGGTTTGGTACTCGCTTGCGACCGCTGACCCACAACTGCCCCAAGCCATTGCTCAAGGTAGGCGACAAGCCAATTTTGGAGCTGATTCTGGAGCGTTTCATCGCGGCGGGTTTTCATCGCTTCTTCATCTCCACCCACTACATGCCGGAGATGATTCGGCAGCATTTTGGTGATGGAAGCCGCTGGGGCGTATCGATCGCCTACGTTCATGAGGACGAGCCGCTGGGGACTGGCGGTGCGCTGGGTTTGCTGCCGCACGAGCAGATCGATCTTCCGCTGTTCCTGATGAATGGAGACCTGCTCACCACCCTGAACTTCCTGAACGTGCTGGAGTTTCATGAAAGTCACGGCGGCGCAGCTACCATGTGCGTGCGTGAATACGAATACTGCGTGCCCTATGGCGTGATCCAGAGCGAGGGCCACCGGATCCGTTCGATGGTGGAAAAACCGGTGCAGAAGTTCTTCATCAACGCAGGTATCTACCTGTTGTCGCCAGCCTTGGTTAAAAGCGTCCAGCCGGGTACCCGGATTGACATGCCTACGTTGCTGGAGCGGGAGATTGCAGCTGGTCGTGACGTCAATATGTTCCCGGTGCACGAGTACTGGTTGGACATCGGCCGGATGGAGGACTTCCAGCGTGCGCAGCACGAGTTTGCCAGCCTCTGAGCAGGGCCTTGTATTTCCATGCGTGGGTGATTCCAAGTTGGGAATCACATGCTGTAGTTGAGTGGGAACCGGAAGCCGGTTGTTCAGTGTGTGGAGTGACGGAGTTCCGGAATGAGCGTGTCGAGTATCCTGTTTTCCAGTAAGGTCGTGCGCCTGTTCAATATTGCGCTGCGTGGCCTTACGCTGTTGAGCAAGTTCGCCCTCATTTTTTTCCTGGCGAGATTTCTCGAGGTGACCGAGGTCGGTGTTTACGGCCTTTTTGCGGCGGCGATCGGTTACGCGTTGTATGTTGTGGGTTTTGAGTTTTACAACTTTTCGACACGTGAAATCATTGGTCAGCCGCCTTCCCGCTGGTTGGCCATGGTGCGTGATCAATTCGCACTGTATAGCCTTCTCTATGCCGTTTTCCTGCCCATTGCCTTGTACCTGTTTCATGCGGGGGTATTGCCCTGGCATTACATCGTCTGGTTCTTCCTGTTGACGGTGCTGGAGCACGTCGCGCAGGAGATGAACCGGCTGCTGGTTGCGATTTCCGAGCCTGTTCTGGCGAGTGTCGTGCTGTTCGTGCGAAGCGGTGCCTGGTGCCTGGTGGTGGTCGGCTGGATGTGGTGGTCGCCTGGCTCGCGTACCTTGGAGTTCGTTTTTGCCGCGTGGTTGGCAGGCTGTTTCCTGGCCTGTGCCTTGGCGGGTCTCAGGCTGATGAGGCTCGACCGCAGCGCGCTGGCGCAGGCTGTCGATTGGGCCTGGGTGCGCAAGGGTGTCCGCGTGGCGATTCCGCTGCTGGTGGCTACGCTGGCCGTACGTGGCATTTTCACGCTGGACAGGTATTTCGTGGAGGCGCTGGCGAACCTGTCGACAGTGGGCGCGTATGTGCTCTATGTGAGCATGGCGACTGCGGTGATGTCTTTCCTCGATGCGGGGGTCATTGTGTTCCTGTTCCCGCGGTTGGTCGCGCTGGCCAAGCAGGGCGACCAGCCTGGTTTTTCCAAGGCCATGCGTGAGCTGACGATCAACGTGATTGTTGTAACGGGTGTCCTGGTCGTTGCGTGTTCGCTGTTTGCGCGTCCGGTCGTCGAGTATCTGGGCAGTCCAGCCTACATGGATCACCTGGCGATGCTCGATTGGTTGCTGCTTGCCATCGCGCTCTACTGCCTGAGCATGATTCCGCATCTGGGTCTTTATGCTCATGGACGCGACCAACACCTTCTGTGGAGTCAGCTGGCGGGCTTTGTACTGTTCATCCTGCTTGCCTGGTTGTGGGGTGGGCATGCAGGTGCGCGCGCAATTCCTTGGGCAATGTGTATTGCGTTCGGTGTTGTATGGGTATGGAAGATGGTCGCTTACCATCTGCTTTGTGGTAGCGGTGCAGCCGGTAAAGGGCCTGGCGTGGAGCAAGTGCAGTGAACGAGCTGCCTGCTCGGGATGGCGATGCGTGCCATTCGCTTCCGGCAACTCCATGTACGGGAATTTCTATGGCCTGCATGTCGACAGGTGTCTGTTTTGTGGCAAGAAAGAATCTTGGTTCGGGAGTGGCAGGATGAAGAGGCGTGACCTTGAATGCATGGTCGGCTATGTGAAATCTGTCGAGAACGAGATCTGCATCGATCAGGGCATTTATGCATTGTGCGGCCTGTCGCCCAAGGAGCTTGGCTATCTGCCGCGCCCCGCCAAGCTGCTCAATCGGTTGGCTGGGCGGCGGACGCTCGTCCGGGCGGTGGCCAGTGCTGTGCGGATGCTTTGGCGATATGGCGGGGCAGTACTGTTCTTCGTTCGCGAGTGGCGGGTACTTGCCGCGCACCTGCGCCGAGCGCCAGCGGGAGCCGGCGGAGAGTTTGCTGAGGTGGCCTTTTGCTCCGGCAATCGTTCCGTGGAAGTCATTCGGGCCGCGCTGCCTGGGCACCCTCTGGGGTGGCTTACCCTCCCTTGGGCACCCGTGGACACAGGCAAGGTGAGCGGGCCGATCATCGATGTGTTTTCGCTACTGGACAAAAATGACCTGCGCCGTGCCTTCTGGTTGTCGGTACGCGCCGTGGCTGTACTGTCACGCCGCCCTCGTCTGCGTGACTGGGTATTGCAGAGTTATACGGCCATGCGTTGGTTCTGTGTCTATCTGGCTCTGGAGAAGGCCGGGTTCGAGCATTTGGTGACCGCGGATCACTTCGACCGATGGGCCCTGCTGGTCGATGGGCTGATGTCGCGCAAACGTGTCCGGGCGCGCGGCGTCAAGTCATCAGCTATGCAGTTGACGCTGGTTCAGCATGGTGATGTGCGGGCGCTTGACCAGCCCGCTTCATCAGAGAGCCGGCTGCCTTTCGTCTTGCGTTACAAGTTGAATGCGGTCACCCGGTTGTACGTGTTCGATGAGCATTCACGCCTGGTTTTCGAAAATGATATTCTGTCCAGTCGTTGTCGCGCGCGGGGAGTCGAGGTCCAACGGTATGCGCCGTTGATAGATCTCGTTTCCTTGCCGGCGGAGCACAAGGTCAAGGTGCTGTTTGTAGGGCATCCAATTTGTGAGTCGATACAAATTGAAGTATTCAAGTGCATGGTTGAAGCTTTTAAAGTTTCCGTGTATTACAAGCCGCACCCAACAGCCGGTATGAGTGCGTTGGCGAGGAGTCAAGGTTGGACTGTTATTGAGGATAAAAGGATATTTCCTACAGTAGACTTGATAGTTTCCTACCCTTCCACGCTGGTTCAGGAGTATGCCGGGCAAGGGGTCGGCGCGGTGATGCATCCGCTTCATGGTGAAGAGGGGGCGGGCGCTGGTATTTTTGCCGACCTCCAGTCAAAATTGACCCTTTTGGGTTGCGAAAGAATTCAGCCTTGAGCTATCGGCTACCAGAATCAGGAGAGTGTATGAGGGGTAGCGCCTATAAAATTTGCTCGCGTTGCATCATGGATACGAGTGACCCGCTGATCCAGTTCGATGCCGAGGGTGTGTGCGAGCACTGCCGGAATTTTGACCAGCAGATCAGCCCTAACTGGCACACGGATCAACGTGGCGAAGCAGAGCTGATGCGGCTTGGCGACAAGATCAAAAAGGACGGTCAAGGCCGTGACTTCGATTGCATCATTGGTTTGAGTGGTGGCCTCGACAGCTCCTATGTCAGCTACATCGCCAAGGAGAAGATGGGCCTGCGTCCGCTGCTGTTCCATGTCGATGCGGGTTGGAACACCGACCAGGCGGTGGGCAATATTGAGAAACTCGTCGACGGTCTTGGCCTGGACCTGTACACGGAAGTCATCAACTGGGAAGAAATGAAAGATCTGCAGGTGGCCTTCCTCAAGGCGCAGATTTCTGATCAGGACTTGCCGCAGGATATTGCGTTCTTTTCCGGTTTGTACAAGTTTGCCCGCGCCAACAAGATCAAGTATGTCCTGACGGGCGGAAACTTCTCGACCGAGTGTTGCCGTGAGCCCGAAGCGTGGGGGGGATACCCTGGGATCGACAAACGTTTGATGATGGATATTCACAAACAGTTTGGCAAACGACCGCTGAAGTCATTCCCGGTGGTCGATATCCTGATGTATAAGCTCTACTACCGTTACATTCTGGGAATGGAAGTCGTCAAGCCGCTGAACCTGATTCCTTATGTGAAAAAGGATGCAGAAGAGACGTTACATCGGCTGTTTGGCTGGAAGGCTTTCCAGCACAAGCATCATGAATCGCGCTTCACCCGTTTCTATGAAGATTACTGGATGCCGCGAAAGTTTGGCTACGAGAAGCGCCGGGCGCACTTCTCGAGTCTGATCATGACCGGGCAGATGACCCGCGAGGCGGCGCTGGAGCGTATCGCCCAACCTGAGCTGGAAGAGAAGTTCCTGATCTCCGAGTTCGAGTTCGTCGCCAACAAGCTGGACCTCACGGTCGATGAATTGCGTGCCATTTTTGACGGGCAGAACAAGACCTGTGCCGACTACAAGAACAAGCGCTTCCTCATCGGTATCGGCGCACGCGTGATGAGCGCGTTGGGTCTGGAGAGAAGGCTGTTCAGATGATTACGATTATCGATTATGGCCTGGGTAATATTCAGGCCTTCGTGAATGTCTACAAGCGGCTGCATATTCCCGTCCAGGTAGCGCGTTGCGCCGAGGAACTGGCGGGCGCGCAGAAGTTGATCCTGCCAGGTGTCGGCGCGTTCGATCATGCCATGGAGCGTCTCGAGGCTTCGGGCATGCGTGCCACGCTCGACCGGCTGGTGCGTCAGGACAAGGTGCCGGTGCTGGGCATCTGTGTGGGTATGCAGATGCTCGCCGACTCCAGCGACGAAGGGCGCTTGCCTGGCCTTGGTTGGGTCCCGGGGCGGGTGGTTTCGTTCCGCTCCAACCCAGGCCTGGAAGCCATCGCCCTGCCGCACATGGGCTGGAACGATGTCCAGGCGGTCAATGGCAATCCATTGCTCAAGGGGTTCGAGGACGAAGCGCGGTTCTACTTCCTGCATTCCTTCTACTTCGAATGCACGCATGCCGAACATGCCAGTGCGCGCTCCAGCTATGGCCTGGATTTCAGTTGCGCCGTGGCGTCCGATAACGTCTATGGCGTTCAGTTCCACCCAGAGAAGAGCCATCACTTTGGTGTCGGACTTCTGAAAAACTTCGCGGAACTTTGAAATGCTTAGACCTCGAATCATTCCCTGCCTGTTGATTCACGACGGTGGCCTGGTCAAGACCGTTGGTTTCAAGGATGCCAAGTATGTCGGTGACCCGATCAACGCGGTGAAGATCTTCAACGAGAAGGAAGCGGACGAGCTGATCGTTGTCGACATCGACGCTACGGTCAATGGCCGCGAACCCGACTACAAGCGTATCGCCAACCTGGCCGCCGAGTGTCGCATGCCCCTGTGCTATGGCGGCGGCGTGCGCACGCCCGAGCAGGCTAGGGCAATCATTGCGCTTGGCGTGGAGAAGGTCGCAATCAGTGCCGCGGCATTGGAAGATCCGACACTGGTCACCCGTATTGCCGAGGAAATCGGCCGCCAGAGCGTTGTGGTGGTGCTTGATCACAAACCGCGTACGCTCAGCCTCAGTAAGCAACAGGATGTCTGGACTCACAACGGCACCCGTAACACCAAGCGCAACGTCATCGATGTGGCGAAGGAAATGGAAGCGGCGGGTGCAGGTGAAATTGTCATCAACTCGATCGCCAACGACGGTCGGATGAAAGGCTACGATATAGCGCTGGCGAGCAAGGTGCGTGAGGCCGTCAATATTCCGGTCACCATCCTGGGAGGAGGCGGTTCCCTGGAGGATATGCATCAAGTGGTCGCGGCCTGTGGGGTGGTGGGGGTTGCCGCTGGCAGCTTCTTCGTCTTCAAAGGTACCTACCGCGCCGTCTTGATCAGTTATCCGAGCGCGCAGCAAAAGGACGAAAAAGTCTTTTCTGCGTTGCAGGCCCGCTAGTCGCCTATTCAGGAATCATTATGTTCAGTGGAAAAAAACTTCTCATCTCGGGCGGTACGGGCTCTTTCGGCAATGCCGTACTGAAGCGCTTCCTCGACACGAATATCGCGGAGATCCGCATCTTCAGTCGTGATGAGAAGAAGCAGGACGACATGCGCAAGCGTTACGGCAGCAGCAAGCTCAAGTTCTACATCGGTGATGTCAGGGACTACCAGAGCGTGCTCAATGCGACGCGTGGCGTCGATTACATTTTTCACGCCGCCGCGCTGAAGCAGGTGCCGTCCTGTGAGTTTCACCCGATGGAAGCGGTCAAGACCAATGTCCTGGGCACGGAGAATCTGCTTGAGGCGGCGATCCAGAACGAAGTGCGTCGCGTCGTCTGCCTGAGCACTGACAAAGCGGTCTATCCGATCAATGCCATGGGTATTTCCAAGGCGATGATGGAAAAGGTCATGGTTGCCAAGTCGCGCAATGTCGATGACAAGAAGACCGTCATCTGCGGTACGCGCTATGGCAATGTCATGGCGTCACGGGGATCGGTAATCCCGTTGTTCGTCGATCAGATTCGCGCAGGCAAGGCACTGACGCTGACCGACCCGAACATGACCCGTTTCATGATGACCCTGGCCGATGCCGTCGATCTCGTGCTCTATGCGTTCAAGCATGGCAACAACGGCGACCTGTTCGTACAGAAGGCGCCAGCCGCGACGGTGGAGACCTTGGCCAAGGCCCTGACTGCCCTGGTGGGCAAGCCCGAGCATCCGATTCAGGTGATCGGCACGCGCCATGGTGAAAAACTCTACGAAGCACTGCTGAGTCGTGAAGAGATGGCCTGTGCCGAAGACATGGGGGAGTACTTCCGTATTCCGCCTGATCTGCGCGATCTCAATTACGCCAAGTACGTCGAGCAGGGTGAAACCAAGATCTCCCGTACCGAAGACTACAACTCGCACAACACCGAGCGTCTGGATGTCGAGGGTATGCAGCGCCTGCTGCTGAAGCTGGACTTCATGCGCGCGATCCAGCGTGGCGAAAACGCTACGCCCGAGGAGTAAGGCATGAAAGTCCTGATTACCGGTGCCAATGGTTTTGTCGGCCAGAATCTCATTGTTCACCTGAGTGAGCTGCCTGATGTGCAGGTGTTGCGCTTCACTCGCGACGATGGGCTCGATAGCCTGCCGGCGCTGGTGAGCCAGGTGGACTTCGTGTTTCACCTGGCGGGTGTCAACCGCCCACAGGACCCGCTGGAGTTTCAAAGCGGTAACGCCGACCTGACGCGCGCCTTGTGCGATGCCATTGTAGCCGGTGGCCGTCCGGTCCCGGTGCTGTACACCTCGTCCATCCAGGCCGGTCTGGACAACCCCTACGGTCTGAGCAAGCGTGCCGCCGAGGATGAGTTGATCCAGCTCGCGGCCAACCATGGCGTGCCGGTGCATCTGTTCCGCCTGCCCAATGTGTTCGGCAAGTGGGCCAGGCCGAACTACAACTCGGCAGTGGCGACGTTCTGCCACAACATTGCCCGTGACCTGGCGATCAACATTAATGACCCCGATGCCCAGATCAACCTGGTGTATGTAGACGATGTCATTGCGCAGTTCATTGCGGTCATGCGAGGGGCTGTAGCCGGCTCGCCTTTCGTCAGTGTCGAGCCTCAGTATCGGATCACGGTCGGTGAGCTGGCGGAGCAGTTGCGGGCATTTCGTGACAGCCGCCAGTCGATGGTTACCGAAGCCGTCGGCACGGGGCTGGTGCGAGCGCTTTACTCGACCTACCTGAGCTATGTGCCACCGGAACGTTTCACCTATGACGTACCCCGTCATGGCGACCCGCGCGGGGTATTCGTTGAGATGCTCAAGACCCGTGACAGCGGTCAGTTCTCCTACTTCACCGCGCACCCGGGAATCACCCGTGGTGGGCATTATCATCACTCGAAAACCGAGAAGTTCCTGGTCATCAAGGGCAAGGCACGCTTCCGCTTCCGTCATGTCGTCACTGGAGAGTTTCATGAACTTTTCACTGACGGTGAGCAAGCTCGCGTTGTCGAAACCGTTCCGGGGTGGACCCACGACATTACCAATGTCGGCGAGGACGAGATGATCGTCATGCTCTGGGCCAATGAAATCTTCGACCGTGAACACCCAGACACCTACGCCCGCCCCGTCGGTATCCAAGCCTGAGCCGTCGTACACAGGACCATTGACATGAAAAAGCTCAAAGTTGTGACCGTGGTGGGGACCCGCCCGGAAATCATTCGTCTGTCGCGGGTCATGGCCGCTCTCGACCAGCACTGCGATCACGTGTTGGTGCATACCGGCCAGAACTACGACTATGAACTGAACGAGATCTTTTTCCAGGATCTGGGGATTCGCAAGCCGGACCATTTCCTCAATGCGGCAGGCGCCACAGGTGCCGAGACCATTGGCAATGTGATCATTGCGGTCGATCGCGTACTGGCCGAGATCAAGCCAGAGGCTTTGCTGGTGCTTGGCGATACCAACAGCTGCATGGCCGTTCTGCCGGCCAAGCGTCGCAAGATCCCGACGTTCCACATGGAAGCAGGAAACCGCTGCTTCGACATGCGCGTGCCTGAAGAGATCAATCGGCGCATCGTCGATCACACGGCTGACATAAACCTCACCTACAGCACCATCGCACGGGATTACCTGCTGCGTGAAGGTCTGCCCGCGGACCGTGTGATCAAGACTGGCAGTCCGATGTTCGAAGTGTTGACCTACTACCGCAGCGGTATCGACGCTTCGGACGTGTTGTCGCGTCTTGGCCTGGAGGCTGGCAAGTTTTTCGTGGTCAGTGCCCACCGTGAAGAGAACATCGACTCGGACGCACACTTCCTCAAGTTGGTGGACGTGCTCAATACCGTGGCGGCGCAGTTCGGGCTGCCGGTAATCGTCTCCACGCACCCACGGACACAGAAGCGCGTCACCGCCATGGGCGTGACATTTCATGAAAATGTGCGCCTGCTCAAACCGCTGGGCTTCAAGGATTACAACAAGCTTCAGCTCGAAGCCAAGGCGGTCCTGTCCGACAGCGGAACCATCAGCGAAGAGGCGTCGATCCTGAACTTCCCGGCGTTGAACATTCGTGAGGCCCACGAACGCCCGGAAGGGATGGAAGAGACCGCCGCAATGATGGTCGGCCTGGAGGTCGAGCGCGTCCTGCAGGGCTTGAGCATCCTCGAGAGCCAGGCCCGGGGCGATTCGCGTAGCGTGCGTCTGGTCGAGGACTACAGCATGCCGAATGTCGCGGACAAGGTAGTTCGGATTCTGCACAGCTACACCGACTACGTGAATCGTGTCGTCTGGAAGCAGTACTGAGATTGGGCCGGATACCAAACATGGCTGAAGCCCCGCTGAAGGTTCTCATTGTTACCCAGTACTTCTGGCCAGAGAACATGCGCATCAATGACCTTGTCCGTGACCTGACGTCCAAGGGGCATGAGGTTACCGTGCTGACGGGCCGGCCGAACTACCCGGAAGGTCGTGTGTTCGAGCGCTACCGTGAAGCCCCTGAAGCATTTCGATGCTACGAAGGGGCCGAGGTGGTTCGTGTACCGCTGATCGCGCGGGGAAAGCGCAGTGTCACGCTGATGCTGAACTACCTGTCGTTCTTCGTCTGTGCCTCCGTACTGGGGGCGTTCAAACTGCGCAAGCGGCGTTTCGATGCAGTTTTCGTCTATGCGGTCTCGCCGATCATGGCAGCCATTCCTGCTGTGGTTATCGGGCGGCTGAAGCGTGCGCCGGTATTCGTGTGGGTGCTGGACCTGTGGCCGGAAACCTTGCGCGCGGTGGGCGTCGTCAAGCATCCGCGCTTGTTGGCACTGGTCGGCAAGATGGTCTCGTGGATCTATGACCGCACCGACTATCTGCTGCTGCAGTCACATGGTTTCCTCGACAGCGTGCGCCAGTATTGCAACCGACCGATCGCGGCGGAGCGCCTGGTGTATTTCCCGAGTTGGGCAGAGGACGATTTTTCCTCTCCTGAGGCTGCCGGCCCTGGCTTGATCTCCCGGGAGCCGGGCGTGTTCACCGTGGTCTTTGCTGGCAACCTGGGGGAAGCGCAGGATTTTCCGGCGGTGCTCGATGCCGCGCAGGCGTTGCGCGACGAGGTTGCCGTACGGTGGGTGATCGTTGGGGACGGGCGCATGAGCGAATGGCTGGCTGAGCAGGTTGCCACTCGCAAGCTGGATAACGTGCATCTGTTGGGGCGTCATCCGCTGGAGGCCATGCCGGGCCTGTTCGCCCAGGCCGATGCGCTGCTGGTATCACTCAAGACCAATGATGTGTTCGAGAAGACCATCCCGGGCAAGGTCCAGGCGTATCTTGCCTCCGGCCGTCCGCTGCTGGGAATGATCAACGGTGAGGCGGCGCGTGTCATCGTCGAGTCTGGCTCGGGCCTGGCCTGCCATTCGGGGGATGCCCGGGGCTTGGCCGACATCACGCGTGCGCTGGCCGAGGTTGATGAGTCTGCGCGCTTGGACATGGGCCGGGCAGGGCGGTTGTACTACGAACAGCATTACGCCAAGGACAAACTGATGGCGCGCCTGGAAGAGCTATTCCGGGCCGCCACGCTGCGCAGGACGAACAGCTGATGACATCAACAGTGCTGGTAACCGGGGCTACCGGTTTTGTCGGTAGGGCCGTGCTGTCTAGCCTCGCCGCTCGCGGTGACCGATTGCGGGCCGCCGTGCGTTCCAGTTCGGCTCTCGATGCCCAGGTCGAAACATTCCAGATCGATGCGCTGGATGGCGATACCCAATGGCAGCAGGGGCTTGAGGATGTGGACGTAATCATCCACTCGGCCGCTCGCGTGCATGTGATGAATGATACCGAGGCCGACCCGCTCTCGGCATTTCGCAGAGTCAACGTCGAAGGGACCCTCAACCTGGCGCGCCAGGCAGTCGCGGCGGGGGTGCGGCGGTTCATCTTCATCAGTTCGATCAAGGTCAATGGCGAGGGCACCGATACTGGCCGCCCCTATCACGCCGACGATGTTCCGGCGCCTGCGGATCCCTACGGCGTATCGAAGATGGAGGCTGAGCAGGGTTTGCGCGCTCTGGCCGCGCAGACAGGATTGGAGGTGGTGATCATTCGTCCGGTGCTGGTATATGGCCCGGGCGTCAAAGCGAACTTCCTGGCCATGATGCGCTGGCTGCAAAAAGGCGTGCCTCTGCCCTTCGGCGCCATCGATAACCGTCGCAGCCTGGTGGCGCTGGATAACCTGGTCGACCTGGTGCTGACCTGCATGGTGCATCCCGCCGCGGCCAACCAGACGTTCCTGGTCAGCGATGGCGAGGATCTTTCCACCACCGATCTGCTCAGGCGCATGGCCAGGGCGCTTGGCGCGCCAGCGCGGCTGTTGCCGGTGCCGGCGATACTGCTGAGGCTGGGAGCGACCCTGCTGGGCAAGCGCGCGCTGTCGCAGCGACTGTGTGGTTCGCTGCAGGTGGATATCGAAAAGACTCGCACGCTGCTGGGCTGGGCTCCGCCCCTCGGCGTGGACCGGGCATTGGCGCAGGCCGCACGGCATTATCAGGAAAACATGAACAAATGACTCAATGGTGGCTGGTGCCTTTGGTGGCGCTGATTTCCCTTCTGATGACTGCGGGTTTGCGTCGTTACGCATTGGCCAGAAGCATCATCGATATTCCCAATGCCCGCAGTTCGCACGTGGTGCCAACGCCGCGAGGCGGGGGCGTGGCGATCGTCGTCTCGTTCCTGTTGGTTGTGGTGGCGCTCGGAGTCGCCGATCAACTGGCCTCCAGCCAGTTGATCGGGTTGGCGGGGGCGGGTGGGCTGATCGCGCTAATCGGCTTTCTGGATGACCATGGGCATATTGCCGCACGCTGGCGTTTGCTGGGCCATTTCATTGCGGCGGCCTGGGGCCTCTACTGGCTCGGCGGCATGCCACCGCTGCAGCTATTCGGGATGGTCGTCGACCTTGGGTGGCTGGGGGCGGTGTTCGCGGCGTTCTACCTGGTGTGGTTGCTCAACCTCTACAACTTCATGGACGGTATCGATGGCATTGCCAGTGTCGAGGCCATCTGTGTCTGCGCGGGGGCTTGCCTGCTTTACTGGTTGGGTGGTTTCGAGCAACTGATCGCGCTGCCGTTGATCCTGATCATGTCGGTGAGTGGCTTCCTGTACTGGAATTTTCCACCGGCGAAGATTTTCATGGGCGATGCAGGTAGCGGCTTCCTCGGCATCGTTCTGGGTCTGCTGTCGCTTCAGGCAGCCTGGGTATCCGCGCAGCTGTTCTGGTGCTGGCTGATTCTGCTTGGGGTGTTCGTGGTTGATGCTACCTTCACCCTGATCCGAAGGTTGGTGCGTGGTGAGAAGGTCTACGAGGCCCATCGCAGCCATGCCTACCAGTTCGCTTCGCGCCGGGTGGGTGGCCACTTGCCGGTGACGCTGGCGGTGGCGCTGATCAACCTGTGCTGGCTGCTGCCGGTCGCGCTTGGCGTCCTGCTGTTCGATCTCGACGGATTCCTGGCGCTCCTGGTCGCCTACCTGCCCCTGGTGGGGTTGGCCGTCACCTATCATGCAGGTGCTGCCGAGCGTTGACCGGCTCGGCAGAAAGTTGATGGGCCTGGATTTCAGAAGAAGAATTAGCTTTGCTGATGAGGAGCGGTACCGTGGTAGGAAGGGGATGGGAAAGAATGCGGACGTCGCTGCTGGGGTTGCCGCGAGCGAAGAAGCGGCTGGTGCAGGTGTTGGCCGATGTCGTGCTCGTGTGGGTAGCCCTGTGGCTTGCGTTTGTCGTTCGCCTGGGGATCGACGAGTACGCTGCGCCATTTCGTGATCACGTGTGGCTGTTCGTCTGCGTGCCACTGGTATCGATTCCATTGTTCATCCGCTTCGGCATGTATCGCGCGGTGATGCGCTATTTCGGCAATGACGCGTTGATCGTCATCATCAAGGCCGTGACGCTCTCGTCGCTGATCCTGGGAGTCATCGTGTACTGGTCCGCCAACCATCAGTACCTGGTGCCGCGCTCCATCATCTTCAACTACTGGTGGTTGAGCCTGGTGCTGGTGGGCGGGTTGCGCCTGGCCATGCGTCAGTACTTCATGGGGGACTGGTTCTTCGCCTCGCAGCACATGCCCTTCAGCAATCGTGATGATGGTTTGCCCAAAGTGGCCATCTATGGCGCCGGCAGCGCAGGCAATCAGCTGGTTGCGGCGCTGCGCATGGGCAAGGTGATGCGACCTGTGGCGTTCATCGATGATGACAGCAGCATCGCCGATCGGGTGATCGCGGGCTTGCATGTCTATCGTCCCGAGCAGATCCAGCGCATGATCGATGTCACTGGGGCCCAGGAATTGTTGCTGGCCATACCTTCGGTCAATCGCATGCGCCGGCGCGAGATTCTTGGACTGCTCGAAGGCTATCCGCTGCACGTGCGCAGCGTGCCGGGGTTCATGGACCTGGCCAGTGGCCGGGTCAAGGTCGACGACCTGCAGGAAGTGGATATCGCCGACCTGTTGGGCCGAGACGCTGTCCCGGCACAGGCCGACCTGCTCGAGCACTGCGTGAAAGGCAAGGTGGTTCTGGTCACGGGGGCCGGTGGTTCGATCGGTTCGGAACTGTGCCGGCAGATCCTGAGGCTTCAGCCCAGTACCTTGTTGTTGCTCGAGCACAGTGAGTTCAATCTCTACAGCATTCTCAGCGAGCTTGAGAAAAGCATCCGCCGCGGCTCGTTGCCGACTCGGGTCCTGCCGATCCTGGGCTCCGTGCGCAATGCCGCGCAGCTGCTGGACGTGATGTCCACCTGGCGCGTCGAGACCGTCTACCATGCGGCAGCCTACAAGCATGTGCCGATGGTCGAGCACAATATTGCCGAGGGTGTCCTGAACAACGTGATCGGCACGCTGAATACCGCACAGGCTGCCTTGCAATCCGGTGTGGCCAACTTTGTGCTGATTTCCACCGACAAGGCGGTTCGGCCGACCAACGTCATGGGCAGTACCAAGCGCCTGGCCGAGATGGTGCTGCAGGCGTTGAGTCGTGAGCTGGCGCCGGTGCTGTTCAATGACCCAGGCAACGTTTCCAGGGTCAACAAGACCCGGTTCACCATGGTGCGCTTCGGCAATGTGCTTGGCTCGTCGGGCTCGGTCATTCCCTTGTTCCATCAGCAGATCAAGGCGGGCGGTCCACTCACGGTGACCCACCCGAAAATAACGCGTTACTTCATGACCATACCCGAGGCTGCGCAGCTGGTGATTCAGGCTGGGTCCATGGGGCAGGGCGGCGATGTGTTCGTGCTCGACATGGGCGAGCCGGTGAAGATCGTCGAACTCGCGGAGAAGATGATTCATCTGTCTGGTCTGAGCGTGCGCTCCGAAGCCAACCCACACGGCGATATTCCAATAGAGTTCACTGGTTTGCGACCAGGCGAAAAGCTCTATGAAGAATTGCTGATCGGTGACGATGTGGTTTCCACCCGTCACCCGATGATCATGAGCGCTCAGGAAGACTATCTGGACTGGGAGTCACTCAAGTCGCGAATGGCGGTCTTGCTCGATGCGATTTCGTCCGATGACTACGCGATGGTCAGGCAGCAGTTGCGGGAGATGGTCAGCGGCTACAATCCCGATGGCGAGATCGTCGACTGGATCTACTTGCAACGCCGTCGGGAGCCTTGAGCTTTAAAGGTCGCTGAGGCGGCAGGTGGTAATCCGCTCTTGCCCCAGCTCGATGAGTGTCAGCGCGCCATCGGAAAATGAGCAGCCCGTGTCGATGTAGACCACATTTCCCAGGCGTAGTACCTGCGGCACCGTCGAATGGCCGACGTACAGGCGGTCTACCCCGTGAACGCGGCGGGTGTCCAGCGCTGTGATGCGATTCCTGGCATAGAGCGCCTGGGTCTGGGCGTTTCGACGTGCCTGCAGGTCGTTGCTGTTCAAGAGTGCGAGGGAGGTTTTCCAGTCGGCACACGATCCGGCTTCCGGCAACTCGGCATGGATGATGCCGATGGCCTGGCCGTCCCTGAGTTTTACTTCGATTGCCAGGGGTAGTGTACTGAAAGCCTTCGCCTGGCTTTGCTGTTCCTGTAGCGAAAGCTGATGAAACCACGTCCCCCCATTGCGCGCATGTCGTCCCGGGTCTCCGACACCGGCGGCACAGTCGATGGCCATCTGTTCATGATTGCCACGTACTGCATGGAACCAGGGGTGCGCCATCCAGCTCTGCGCCTGTTCGGAAAAAGGTCCCCGATCGACAAGGTCACCAGTGGAAAACAGTCGGTCAGTGCTCGTATCGAAATCGACTTCGGCCAGCAATCTCTCCAAAAGCTCGAAGTGACCGTGGATATCACCCACGACAAAATCCCGTCCATGGAGATTCGCGGCAATAGATTTGATTGCGGGAGGCGGGTCTGGGAAGCGCACGTCAATGCTCGGTGGGGAAAACGGTCAAGAGGTATCAGGCGCGAGCTTATCAGGAGCGCCAGGGTTGTGGAGGCTTTTTGAGGGGGGATGAGCTGTCGCTGGGGGCTGCAGCGGCTAGAAAATTGGAGAGCAGGTAGGGAAGTGTTCGTATCGCTCAGGATTTGTAGAGTTCATCATCCACAAGCTGAGCGTTCTACATGGAGTCATGTCGGCAGAGGTCAAGGCGGCGCGTCAAAATCTCCGTGTTGCTCAGAGGGCGCATGTTTGCCGGGCATGCACGAGTAATGTTACAGTCCATGAGTTAACTTTTTACCTTGAAATGTCCTGAAACATCTGTTGCTGGGTTTGGATTTTGTGGATGACGGAGGATGTTGGCCACGTCCCGGCCAACAACATGGTCTTCAGGCGGAATTAAAGGATTATCCCCGCGTGAAAGTCGTCCCTGTCATTATCTGTGGTGGCTCAGGCGCTCGTCTGTGGCCAGTATCGCGTGCAGCCCATCCCAAGCCATTCATCCCCCTTCCTGACGGAAGCAACCTGATCCGCAAAACCTTCATTCGTGCGGCAGGGCTTCCGGGCGTTGACAGTGTTCTGACGGTCACCAATCGCGATCTCTACTTCAAAACCACTGATGAGTACAACCACGTCAGTGCTGAGGGCACCACATTAGGTTATGTGCTTGAGCCATTTGGGCGCAATACGGCTGCTGCGGTGGTTACTGCAGCTTACGAGCTGGCGGAGGCCCACGGCTCGCAAACTTTGATGTTGGTGATGCCGGCCGACCACCTGATCGAAAAGCAGAGCGAGTTCGCCGCAGCGGTGGATCGTGCTTTGAAACTTGCAGCCGAGGGCTGGTTGGTCACCTTCGGAATTGCGCCGGAGTATCCGGAAACCGGTTATGGCTACATACACCTGGACAGTAGCCAGCCACTGGAAGGCGGGGCGATGGTAAAGCGCTTCGTGGAAAAGCCGGATCTCGATACCGCGCAGAACTATGTGGCGTCTGGCGAGTATCTCTGGAACTCGGGCATTTTCTGCTTCAGCGCGGGAACTCTGATCAACGAAATGGAATGTCACGCCCCCGACGTCACGGCCGCGGTAAGGGCTTGTATCGCTGGGAGCAAGGTACTTGAGGAGGGGGGGCGTACGCGGGCGCTGTCGTTGAACCCCGAGCTCTTTGCAAATGTGCCGGATATCTCCATCGACAATGCCTTGATGGAGCACTCCGACAAGGTCGCCACCGTTCCTTGTGATATCGGCTGGAGTGATATCGGCTCCTGGAGTGCGATGTGTGATCTGGCTGCATCGGATGAATCCGGGAACCGCCTGACGGGCGAAGTACTAATTCACGAAGCGCGTAACAACTTCGTCCTCAGTAATGAGCGTCTTGCTGCGTTGGTGGGTGTCAAGGATCTTATCGTGATCGATACTCCCGACGCCGTTCTGGTCGCCCACAAGGATCATGCTCAGGATGTGAAGCACATCGTGACGCAACTCAAATCGCGGAACCACGAGGCGCACAAGCTGCACCAGACTGTCCACCGTCCTTGGGGGACATACACTACCTTGGAGGAGGGTGAGCGGTTCAAGATCAAGCGTATTGTGGTCAAGCCACAGGCTTCGCTGTCGCTGCAGATGCACCACCATCGCAGCGAACATTGGATCGTTGTCAGCGGCATGGCGCGGGTGATCAACAATGAACAGGAATTGATGCTCAACACCAACGAGTCCACGTTCATTCGGGCGGGGCACAAGCACCGATTGGAGAATCCCGGTGTCATAGACCTGGTCATGATCGAGGTCCAGAGCGGCGACTATCTGGGTGAGGATGACATCGTGCGTTTTCAGGACATCTATGGGCGTGTGAGCGGCTAACAAGACAGTTTTAAGTACCCCGAACCCATTGCGGGTGTTGTGGGCCTGACGGGGATTGATGGTATGACTACCTTGAGCTGTTTCAAGGCGTATGATATTCGCGGGAAAGTACCCGAGCAGTTGAATGACGAGATTGCCTATCGTATTGGTCGGGCGCTGGTTTCCGAGCTGAAGGGGAGCTGTTACGTCGTTGGGCGCGATATGCGGCTTGAAAGCCCTGCCATTGCCGGTGCGTTGATTCGAGGCATTACCGATGCCGGTGCTAATGTCATTGACATCGGTCTGTGCGGTACCGAAGAAGTGTATTTCGCCACCAGTCATTACGCGGTCTCCGGTGGGGTGATGGTCACGGCAAGTCATAATCCCAAGGGCTATAACGGGATGAAACTTGTCCGTGAAGGGGCGCGCCCGATCAGTGGTGATACGGGGTTGTCGGCGATCAGGATGCGTGTGGAGCGTGATCGGTTCGACGCCGTTTCGCAGAGGACGGGAGATGTCGTCGAGCGGTTGGATAAAACGGCATATCTGCAACACCTTCTTGGATACGTGGATGGCGCCAGGCTCAAGCCCTTGAAAATTCTGGCCAATCCCGGCAACGGCGCCGCAGGCCCTGTGATTTCAGCGCTCCAGAAAGCGTTGCCCTTCGAGTGGGTAATGATCAATGGTGTACCTGATGGCCACTTTCCTCAGGGCGTGCCCAATCCGTTGCTCCCGGAAAACCGGGCGTCCACCCGCGAGGCATTGCTTGCCAGCGGGTGTGATCTGGCCTTGGCTTGGGATGGTGATTTTGACCGTTGTTTCTTCTTTGATGCCAATGGCCGATTTATCGAGGGTTACTATCTGGTTGCATTGCTCGCGCAAATGCTCTTGCGAAGCAATCCTGGAAGTAAGATTGTTCATGACCCGCGTTTGACCTGGAACACCATTGAGGCCGTTCGGGGGGCAGGGGGTGACCCTGTTCAATGCAAGACCGGGCATGCTTTTATCAAAGAGCGCATGCGTAGCGAAGACGCGATTTATGGTGGGGAGATGAGTGCCCATCATTATTTCCGTGATTTCTTCTATTGTGATAGCGGCATGATCCCCTGGTTGTTGATCTGCGCCTTGCTCTGCGAGACGGGCAAGACCCTGGCGGAACTGGTGGATGCGTATATCGCACAGTTTCCTTGCAGTGGTGAGATCAACTATCAGGTGTCGGATGTCGCAGGGACCATTCGACGCTTGCGTGAGCACTATGCTGCGGACGCCTTGCACGTAGATGAAACTGACGGTGTGGCGCTTGAATTTGAAGCGTGGCGGTTTAACGTACGGGGGTCGAATACCGAGCCGTTGTTGCGATTGAACATAGAGACGCGTGCTGACCAGGCACTGCTGCAGCAAAAAACTGCTGAGATTGCACGGCTTATTCAGGAGTGCTGATGTTTGCATTGTTAAGAAGTCTCATCAGTTACAGAGGATTCGTCTTTTCCTCTATCCGCAATGAGTTTGTCGCGCGGTTCGCACGCAGTCGATTGGGTGGGCTGTGGATGGTCATCCATCCGCTGGCGCAAGTGGCCATTTTTGCTTTGGTGTTGTCCAGTGTGCTGTCTGCCAGGTTGCCAGGGGTCGACAACAAATTTGTCTACGCCCTCTATCTGATGTCCGGGATCCTTGCCTGGAGCCTGTTTGCCGAGGTCATCACCCGCTGCTTGACACTGTTCATTGATAAGGGAAACCTGATGAAAAAGATCAGTTTTCCCCGAATCACCTTGCCTGCGATTGTCGTGGGGTCAAGCCTGCTTAACTACACCTTGCTGTTTCTAGCCCTGCTTCTGGTGTTTGCGCTACTGGGGCATTCTGCCAGTATTGCCGTTGCCTGGCTGCTGCCGCTGACGCTTGCACTTGTGGCCCTGTCACTGGGGATTGGTCTTATCTTCGGCGTGCTTAATGTATTTGTCCGAGATGTCGGTCAGGTTGTGCCGATCATCCTCCAGGCCTGGTTCTGGCTGACGCCGATCACCTATCCAGTTGGCATCATCCCAGACCAGCTCAAGTCGCTGGTCGTGTTCAATCCCATGTTTGCCATTGTGACCGCTTATCACGATGTGCTGGTCTACGGCCGGACACCAGATCTGCAAGCCGTGGCGATTATCGCGATGGTTTCGATTGGCCTGCTCCTGATGGGCTTGTTTCTGTTCCGTCGTGCATCTGCGGAAATGGTGGATGCGCTATGACGCTGCTGAGAGTCACCAACCTGGGAAAGGCCTACCGTAGCTATCGCTCCGAGTGGCAGCGCATTGCTCGCTGGTTCTACTTGCCGGTAAGACCCAGCGAAGAGCACTGGGTATTGAAAGGCATCAGCTTCTCTATCGAGCGTGGGGAGGCGGTGGGCATCGTCGGGCAAAATGGTGCGGGCAAGTCCACCTTGCTCAAGATGATCACCGGAACGTTGCAGCCCACTCAGGGGAGTGTTCAGGTTGGCGGGCGCATCGCCGCCATTCTCGAACTGGGCATGGGCTTCAATCCGGAGCTGACAGGTCGGCAGAACGTCTACCACGCTGGCGGCCTGATGGGATTCGGCCGTCAGCAAATCGATAGTGTCATTGGTGAGATCGAGGCATTTGCAGAAATCGGAACGTATTTCGACGAGCCGGTGAGGACCTACTCGAGCGGAATGCAAGTTCGAGTGGCATTCTCCGTTGCAACGGCATTTCGCCCCGATATTCTTATTGTCGATGAAGCGTTGTCGGTGGGCGATGCCCGCTTCCAGCACAAGTGCATGCAGCGTATCAGGCGCTATCAACAGGAAGGAATGAGTCTGTTGCTGGTATCGCATGCGCCCGACACCATACGGATGTTCTGCCAGCGGGGTATCTACATCAAGGATGGTGCCATTGAAAAGATCGGTGATGCAGCCAGTGTGATGGATTACTACCAGGCGGCAATGGTCATGGGCACCGCCGTGGACGAAGAGGCCGAGTCAGCGTTGATTGCCGATCAGGCGCTTCACGATCATCGTGACGCCAAGTTCGTTGTCGTCGACAAGGCCTCGGGGCCTGTGAGTGTGAATATTACCTGTGAACATGGGTATCTGCAGATGGGCTCCAGAATGACGGTGAGCATCACTACCGAGTTCGCGAGCGACTGGCAGGATCCGCACGTGGGGTTTGGTATTCGCACGAAGTCCGGCATCGTGATTTATGAAACCAACACTTACACCCTGGGTGGCAAGTTGCGGCCGGTTCAGCAGGGGGAGCGGCTGTCTGTCGATTTCAGCTTCGACTGTCTTCTCTACCCTGATACCTATGAGTTGATGGTGGGCGTGGCTGATGGTGGCTACGACCGTGGCTCGTTCAGAATTCCGCTATTTTTCGATCAGTCAATGCTGGTGTTTGAAGTGTTGGCGGGTTCCGTTCCGGGTTGGAGTGGAATGGTTGATATCCGACCGGAGGTCAGTTTTTCATGATTGATTTGATTTCAAGTTTTCATAGTTTGTCCACTTATGACTTCAGGTCGCATGCAAATCCGGCGGATCCTCTGCGGCATCTGTTCGATGAGTGGGTGGACTATTATCGCGTCAAGTGGTCCATTGCCAAGGCAATACGTCCCGAGCGCATACTTGAAATCGGTGTGCGTTATGGCTATTCGGCGCGTGCCTTCCTGGATGCCTGCCCTGATGCGCAGCTGGTGGGGCTCGATGCTGACCTCGATACCTTTGGGGGAAGTCAGGGGGCATTGGCCTGGGCCGAGCAGAACCTCAAGGCCTCGGGTTTCAATGTTGATCTGCGCTCGTTGAACACACAGTCCTTGCAGGCATTCCCCGGCGGGTACTACGACCTTATCCACGTCGATGGCCAGCAGGATGGGAATGGTACTTATCGCGATCTGGATCTGGCAGTGGTGCAGGGGCGGTACATTCTCGTCGATGGTTATCAGTGGTCGCGTGAAAACTTCCAATCGGTTAATGAGTGGTTGTGGTTGAACAAGGCGGCCGTGCACTCGGTACTGATCATTCCAGGTTATGCGGGTGAGTTGTTGATCCGTACGAATCTGGATGTCTCGGAGATACCCAAGGTCGGCAGTGATTCGAGCGTTCCACTGGCGACGGCGTATACCAAGGACTACTACCTGAATGATTGTGGTGGGTTTTCACAGTGGCGTCGAAGCAAGGGAGCGGCCATCGATAGCCGCTTGCAGGCCGTCGCCGATGCCGCTTTGGTATTTGGCAGGCCGGGCAAGGTGGTGGATTTGGGTGCAGGTCGCGGCGAGCTGACGCGCCTGTTCCATGAGTTGGGAGCAGAAGTCACGGCAATCGATTACTCGGCTGATGCCTGTTCGTTGATCAGCCAGACATTGGCGGATGTTCAAAAGTCGACAAGCAATGTCAGCGTTGTCTGCGGAAGTGTGCTCGAGCCGAGTGCCTATGACGGTGATTACGACCTGGCGGTGGCGGCTGACATAGTCGAGCACCTCAGTCCAGCTGAAAACGAGGCACTGTATGCGCTTGTCAGCCAGCGATTGGAAAAAAACCAAGGCTCGCTGGTTGTGCACACTGCTCCAAATGGTTGGAATTACGAATACTTGCATCCACAAGAACAGCGCAAAGCCGTAGCGGCAGGCTTCTGGCAGCCGAGAATACGTCGAACTTGGTATGAGCGACTTATGCATATCAATGAGCAGAACCCGCGGGTGCTCAAAGCACAGTTGGAAAAGTCGTTTCCGCATGTGCTGGTGTGGTTTGCTGACGGTGGTGCGGGTGGAAGCTTGCTCAAGAAATTTGGTTTGAGTGACTTCAAGAAGTCTACGAGTATATTTGCTATCGCTTCGCATAAGCCCATTGATAAGGATAGGTTGAAGTCTGCATTTGTGATGTCCGCGTTGCCTGCGGATTGTCAGGATATTGTCGAGCTCAAGCCGCTTGAGTCTGAGTTTTTGGTTGAAAAAGGGCAGCGCTTCGAGTGTCCGGTGCAGGTTAGTAATCTCACCAATATCCGTCTCGCCAGTATTCAGCCGTTTCCAGTTAATTTGAGCTATCACGTATGTGACGAACAGGGACAGGTCGTAGCGTTCGAGGGGGCAAGAACGCCCTTGCAGCCAGCCTTGTTGGCGGGTGATGCGCGTACTTATAATCTGGATGTCAAAGCGCCGCAGCAGGCGGGTGTGTATTTCTTGCAGTTGGCGTCGGTTCAGGAATCTCGCCGCTGGTATGATCAGAAACTTTCACAGTACTCGATGGTCAAGATTGTCGTAAAAGATTGATCATTGAGGAGAATTTACGCATGCCGAGTTTTTACCGAGCATTTGAGGATCGCTATCGTGGTTCCCGAGAGCTGATTAAAGAGCGCCTTCAGGTATATCGCGGTTTCATAGCACCTTTACAGTCGCTGTATAGCGAGTGTGCGGCTCTGGATCTCGGTTGCGGTCGGGGAGAGTGGCTGGAACTGCTCCAGGAGCAGGGCTTCCGGTCGTTGGGGGTGGACCTCGACGAGGGGATGCTCGAGGTATGTGATGCATTGGGCTTGCCGACCGAGCGGTGTGATGTGCTGGAAAAACTGAAAGCCTTGCCCGATGAGAGTCAGGTGATGGTATCGGGTTTTCATATAGCCGAGCATCTACCATTTGCCAGCTTGCAAGTGCTGGTGGCTGAAGCGTTGCGAGTGCTGAAGCCTGCGGGTTTGCTTATTCTTGAAACGCCCAATGCAGAAAATATTGTGGTGGGGACCAACAACTTCTACCTTGACCCCACCCATGAGCGCCCGATTCCCCATTTGCTGTTGGGTTTTTTAACCGAGTACAGCGGATTTGCTCGCTCAAAGTTGCTTCGCTTGCAAGAGGCCGCAGGGCTGGATGTGGCGAAGGATATCAGTTTGTCGACGGTCTTAGGGGGAGTAAGCCCGGACTATGCGATTGTTGCGCAAAAGCAAGGGGAGGCTGCTCAGCTCGATCTCTTTGATGAGGTGTTTTCTGCAAACTATGGCGTAGGGCTCGGGACGCTTGTGGAGCGCTATGAGCATCGCCAGGGTTCACGCTTCACCGATCTTGAAGGGAAAGTTGATAAAACCATAGCGTTGTGCAGTTCATTGAGCCAATACATAACACGATTACAAGGGAAGTCGGCAGCACTAATGGATACCGCAAGTCATGCTGTTTCTCCGGCTGAGGGCGTTGGCGCTGCGACAAGTGCCGCGTTGCAATCCATTACCCATCATTTGAATGTGGATGTGGATGCGCTTCAGGGGGAGGCATTGGCACATCATCTGCGTTTGCAGTTACAGGAAACATTGAACAGCCTTCGGCATGCGGAAATTCGTTACCAGAATTCCGAGCTGGCCTTGCACGATCAGTTGGCGCGAGCGGCCAAGGCGGAGGGGCTGCAAGCCAAGTCTCAAGCCAGTGCCGAGGTCTACCAGGTGCAGTTGCAGCAGGTCACGGCAGAGCTGTTGACGGCATTCAAGGAGCAACAGAGGTTGCAACTCGATGTCCAGGCGGCGCGGCAGCAGCAGGCCAGTTCGACGGAGATGCTGGAGCTTGAGCGGGCTCGTGGGGATACGCTGCTTCAGCGAGTCAGTGAACAAGAAAGCCTGGCCGAGGCGCTGACTGGTGAGCGCGATGCCTTGATCAGAGAGCGCGAATCGCTTGAGGCGGAGCTGCATGGTGCCCTCGATGGCGTGGCTCAGGCCGAGCGAGCCGAGTTGCAGCGTCAAGCTGAAATTCTCCGGTTTCAGGATGAGTTGCATCAATGCAACCTGCATGTAGCCGATCTGGAAAGTCGTCTCGCTGGTGGTGAGCAACGGACCGAGATGACGGCCAATCAGTTGAAAGAATTGCTCCAGCATAGCGCGCAACTGGAAGGCGAGCTGAGGCATTCGCAGGCCAGCCTGTTGGCTTCATTGGCGGCTTCAGAGCAACTGTCATTGCAGGCAAATGCACATCAGGCACGGATTCAGGCATTGTTGGGCAGCACCTCATGGCGTATTTCGTCGCCGCTGCGTGGTGTGTCCCTTGCTGTGCGCTGGCTGCTGAGGTTGCCGGTCAGGCTGCTGAAAGCGATGTTTCGGCCGCTGGTAACGGGGATGATCTCTTTTGTGCTGTCCCGTCCGGGCTTGCGTCAGGTGGTCAGTCGCCAACTCAGGCGATTGCCGCGTTTGCACGCGCACCTTCGGGCATTTGCGATAAACAGGGCGTTTCAGCTGGACGTGCGCGCTGAGTCGTCAATCGCAGACGCGATTGATGGCGCAGGTGTTGCAGAGCAGGCAGTGCAACCGGTGGTTGCAGTGGGTTCAAGTGGTGAGGTTCAGCAAGGTCCGCAGAATGTGCAGGCGCGCCGGGAAGAAAGCGACATCGATTTTCATGCCGCCTCGAATACGCGTTTGATGGATTCATTTGCCCTTAAAACTGGTGGCGCGGGACGTTCAGGCCTGGCGCGGGCGTATAGAAAAACGATAGATGACTCTAGCGAGAAGTGAAGTAATGGAATTCAAGGACAACGCCAAGGCGCTTTTTCGCCTGGCGGGCGACAATTGCAAACCGCGCACTGAGATAGGTTTTTTCTCGTGGTCGGAGGCGGCAGTAGATGCAGTGGCTGCGATCTTCTGTGGTCAGCCGTTTGATCATCTTGGATTGTCCCAGGTCAGTGACAAGGAAGAAGTTGTCCACCTGGTGTACTACTACTACCTGCGCCGTCTGGCAGATCCTGGAGCAATTGAGCGTCTTTGTGTCCGCGAGCGAGCCGGGCTGGTTGAGTACTGCCAGGCTGCAATCCTGCGCTCGGAAGAGTATTCGCTGCTCGGGCGCTGTGACATTACTCTGCGCTTGGAGTCGAATGCGCATGCGGCGCCGCGTATCTACCTGGATGTCAGTAATACCAAGACCACCCGGGCACGGACGGGTATTCAGCGTGTGGTCAGGGAGTTGTGTCGGGAACTGGGGGGCAGCACGCTTGAAGGCGTGCATTACATCGCCTATTGCCGAGAGGGCAAGGCATTCAAGCGTGTCGCGCTGAGCGACGATGAGTTCGTCGAGTTGAGCGATGTCGAGCCGGTCTGCTTTGCGCGGGGAGATCTGTACTTTGATGTTGATGGTTCGTGGGGGGATGCGGTCTCGCGTTGGCCGCTGTACCAGCAGCTGAGGCAGGCCGGCGTTCGCATCCTGAATATTCACTACGATGCAGCTCCGATTCTGTTCCCCATGTACTCCCACCCGATTACCGTGCTGCGTTTCCTTGAGCACTTCTTCGCGGTATCCAACTTCTCAGACAAGTTCCTCTGTATTTCGGAGGCGGTGCAGAAGGATTACATCGCGATCGCAAACCGTCTTAACGGGCGTTGCGCGCCAACGACGGTCATGCCCTTGGGGAATGTTTTTTCAGCGTTGCAGGCGGATGACGAGCTTGTGCCGGAAGATGTTCGGGCATTTGCCCGGGAGCGCTTCGCGTTGTTTGTGGGGACGGTCGAGCCGCGGAAAAACTACTCGATGCTCCTGCGCAACCTTGACCATTTCCATCGGCTGGGTCTGAAAGTCGTACTGGTTGGCAAGAAGGGTTGGGAGCGTGACGAGGTCATAGAAAGCCTGGAGGCTGCAGAGGCGGCAGGTGCTCTGCTGTGGCTGAAGAACGCGACAGACGGCGTGCTCAAGTATCTCTACGAGACCTGCTATCTCTATGTCTCGGTCGCCCATTACGAAGGTTATGGTCTGCCTGTGCTGGAGGCGCTTTCCTACGGTTGTGCGGTGGTGACCAGTGATGGTGGGGCGCTGGAGGAGGTTGGTCGCGGGCACACATTGAGTTTCCGCTTGCGCGATGAGGCTGGCTTGGCAAACACCTTGGACGCTCTGGTTGGCGAGCCGGAGCAATACAAGCGTCTGAAGGACAGTGCAGGCTATTTCCAGGCGCCGGTCTGGGCAGACGCGATTACCAAGGTAAGCGAAGTGGCTGCAGCTTATCTGCCGCACGCGCAGTTACACATCGATTGGCGGCAAGTCCAGTTGGTGTATATCTCCATCCGTCCTGAATCGTTGTTGCGATCGCTGGTCTCTTTCAGGAAACTCGGTCACGCTGGTCGTGTAGTGGTGCTGACCAGTGAAGCGATGAAAGAGCAGGTCGAATCAGTACTCGCTTCGCTAGGGGTGGAAGGGGTTGTGTTGTGCGATGAGGATCTGTTTCCGGGGGAGGCGATACCTGTCGACCATCAGGAGCGAAACTTCCAGTTGCGCAAGCGCTTGTATGGCAATGCCGTGATTGACGCTGTATTCCTGTCGCTGGACGATGATGCGATTCTATTGCGGTCTTTGTCTGCTGGGCACTATGCGGCAGATGGAAAGTACAACGCCTACTATTACTATGGTTCGATGTTCGCCTGGAATGCCAGTCCATTCGGCGTGACGTCCTATGATCAGGGACAGTGGCGGACAGCTGAACTGCTACGTGCGCACCACTATAGTGACAAGTCGTTCTCGGCGCACCAACCACAAATTATCGAGAAGGCACTGGTGCAGGAGGTTTATAGTGAATACTCCAACTGTGTCGGTGGCGGCGTCGATGAATGGTCGCTGTACTTCAACGTCTGTGCAAATCGTTACAGCAATCGATTTTCCGTTCGGCCGGTCACCACATTGAACTGGCCGGAGGACTACTCCTCGTGGGTGCCTGGCTGGTTTACCGAAGAAGTTCATTACATGAACTATTACCCGGGTAACGGCTCGGCCAATGATCCTTTGCGGGGGCTTCTCGATTATGCGGCCGCGTACGACAAGTACCATGCCCAGCGCCTGCTCGGAGGGGTTGCCAAGCCGATCGTGCTGAGTGCGGAAGGCGATAATGTGCTGGCGGGACTGCCTGGGCTCTGGGTCGATATCAAGGTCACCGAAGCCATGTCGGATGTCGGCTATCGCATCTACAGCGGTAATCAAGTCGTGGTCGATGGGAGTCGGGATATTCAGGTGATATCGCCGCGCTCACCGCTGAAAATCAAGATGCCTGGCGAGGCCGGGGAATATCGGCTGACTGTCTTTTTGCAGGGGGAGGGCACGGAAGTTACCACTGCGTCTGTTCTGGTTTTCCCCTGGCGCGCTACGTTACAAGCTGTTTGAGTCGATGCCGGGCGTGTGGTGTGAAGGGCGAGATGCCCTCTTCACGCCGCACGTGACGTGCTCAGGATTTCTTAAGCGTATGCATTAATGTTAAGATGAAAGATCACCCGCATGCGGGATGCATGGCTTGAAATCATTATTTTAGGTGTGGTATGGGAAATTCAGGAAGCAAGCGTTTGGGTAGCAGTTTTTCATTTACTGTGCCTAGCGTCTTGAAGGCATTGGTGTGTGCGGGTTGTGTTCTTGCAGTTTCTGCGTGTGATGACAGTAAGCCCAGCGCTTCGGTGCCTGTGGTGCAGGCTCCGCAAGATGTTTTTCATGCCGTGTACAAGGCTGACCGCCTTAAGTGGAAAGTCAAGGCTGGCAGCAAGTTTGTCGTGCCGGTCACGGTCGAGAATGCCAGCCAGTTCACTTGGTCTTCGGCGGCGGCGCGCGGCCCGGTCAACATGGCCTACAGCTGGCTCTCCGTTGACGAGAAGATGATCCAGCGTGATGGCGCGAGAACGCCTTTCTCCCAGGATGTTGCCCCTGGTAAGACGCTTCAGGTAGGTGCTGTGGTGTTGGCGCCCAAGGAGCGCGGCGTCTATCTGCTGAGGGTCAGCCTGGTTCAGGAAGGGGTTTCCTGGTTCTCCGACAGGAAGGTCAAGCCGCTGGATCTGACTGTAGTCGTAGAGTAAGTCTTGCAGGTTGTACCTTTCCGGGGCGTGGCCCGGCATTAATATTGAGGAATTGAGTTCATGAAGAAGGCCATTGTTACTGGGGTCACTGGTCAAGACGGTGCCTACCTGGCGCAGCTGCTGCTGGACAAGGGTTATTGCGTCTATGGCACCTATCGTCGGACCAGCTCGGTAAACTTTTGGCGTATTGAGGAGCTTGGGATAGCCCAGCACCCCAATCTGCACTTGGTAGAGTATGACCTGACCGACCTGTCTGCTTCGATCCGACTGCTACAAACAACCGAGGCCACTGAGGTTTATAACCTGGCCGCCCAGAGTTTTGTGGGCGTTTCGTTTGAGCAACCGGTCACCACTGCGGAAATTACCGGGGTGGGCGCGGTCAATCTGTTGGAAGCCATTCGTATTGTCAATCCGCAAGTACGATTTTACCAGGCGTCTACTTCGGAGATGTTCGGCAAGGTCCAGGCCATTCCGCAAGTGGAAACCACACCGTTCTATCCACGCAGTCCATACGGTGTCGCCAAGCTGTATGCCCACTGGATGACCATCAACTACCGTGAGTCCTATGGTATTTTTGGCACCAGTGGCATCCTGTTCAACCACGAGTCGCCATTGCGTGGTCGTGAGTTCGTAACGCGCAAGATTACTGACTCGGTGGCCAAGATTCAGATGGGCAAGCTCGATGTTCTTGAACTTGGAAACCTTGACGCCAAGCGTGATTGGGGTTTTGCCAAAGAATACGTCGAAGGTATGTGGCGCATGCTTCAGGTGGATGAACCGGATACTTTCGTGCTGGCCACCAACCGTACTGAAACTGTTCGTGACTTCGTTTCGCTGGCCTTCAAGGCGGTCGACGTGAATCTTGAGTGGTCTGGAAGCGGCGAGCAGGAACAGGGCGTGGACGCTGCCAGTGGCAAGGTTGTTGTTTCCATTAATCCGAAGTTCTACCGTCCTGCCGAAGTTGAACTTCTGATCGGTGATCCTGCCAAAGCCAAGGCGAAGCTTGGCTGGGAACCGAAAACCACGTTGGAGGAACTCTGCCGCATGATGGTAGAGGCTGATCTCTCTCGTAACAGCCAAGGTTTTTCGTTCTGACTCGATCATCGACGTTGCCCGCTGGGCTAGCGTTAGTGTCCGCGGCACCCTCAGGGGTGTCTGCGGAGCCGCTCATTGCCGCAATACCGATACGCTCGTCAATGTGCTGCAAGGGTGCCAAGCCATATCGCCCTGGTGAGCTGGGTGTATCGCTTCAAGATTGTTGTCTGCGAGGGTTCTGCATCGCGAGCGCCTGATCGAAACCTCCTCTACAGATCTGGAAGTCACGTATGAAAAAAGTTTTGTTGACGGGTGCGAACGGCTTTGTCGGGCGTGTCTTGCGGACCTATCTGGTCTCGGCAGGTTGGTCGGTTATTGGCACTTCTTCGAGTCATTCGGCACCTGCTCATGCCGATGACATCCTGCTGGATGTTACTGATGCCGATGCCTTGGCAGGCGTGGTCAAGCGCGTGCAGCCAGATGCGGTGGTTCACCTGGCGGCCGTGACTCACGTTCCGACCAGTCTGCGCGAGCCGCAACTGACATGGCGCACGAATGTGCTTGGGACCGTTAATCTGCTTGAGGCTGTCAAGCACCATGCTCCCCATGCCTTTGTGCTGTTTGTCAGCTCCTCGGAGGTTTATGGCGAAGCCTTCAAGGCCGGCGTTGCGCTTGATGAGCAGAGTCGTTGTTTGCCGATGAATCCCTACGCGGCGAGCAAGCTGGCGGCCGAGCTGGCCTGTCAGCAGCATTGGCGCCAGGGTTTTCCGGGTGCGATTGCACGGCCGTTCAATCACATCGGCCCAGGCCAATCCCCAGACTTTGTGACCGCATCGTTTGCTCGGCAAGTCGCGAACATTGAGGCGGGGCTTCAGCCGCCGGTCATGCGCGTGGGCAATCTTGATGCCTGTCGCGACTTTCTGGATGTGCGTGATGTCTGTAAGGCCTACGTTCAGCTGCTGGCGTTGACCGACATTTCCGTGCAAAGCCGTGTCTTCAACATCGCCTCGGGGCATGCGACCAAGATTCGTGACGTTCTTGACGTGATGTTGCAGCAGAGTGTGATGGATATCGACATTCAACTGGATCCTGAGCGCCTGCGTCCTTCGGATATCCCTTTTGCCGTGGGCGACAGTCGTCATATGCTCGATGCTACGGGTTGGCGGCCAGGGTATGCTCTCAGTGATACGTTGGGTGGTCTCCTGGCGGATTGGCGTGCGAAGGTGGGTGTTGGCCAGTGAAGCTGCTGCTCAATACTGAATCACTGCGTCCGCCGCTGACTGGCATCGGCAATTACACCCTCAACCTGCTGGGCGAGCTCCAGGCGCAGGCGCTTGCCTCGACGATCGATTGCTTTGATGGTGCTGCCTGGTCGACAGCCGCGCAGACCCTGGACAGGCAGTCGGCCGCAGTGTCAGTTGCGCCGGCCGGTCAATCGACAAACCAGGATCTGTCGACGCGCTTGCGTTCTTTTGTGCGCGGCTTGCCGCTCGCCTACCGGATGCGCAGTGCTGTTCGCAATGCGGTGTTTAGGCGGGAGGCCTCCAAGCGGCGGGCGTTTGTCTACCATGAGCCCAATTTTATTCTGAAACCGCACGAAGGGCCTTGCGTGGCCACCATTCACGACCTTTCGTTCATTCACTACCCGCACTTTCACCCGGCTGAGCGGGTGGCCTGGTTGAATCGCGAGCTGCCGCGTACCTTGGCCAGGGCCGATTATCTGATTACCGATTCGGGCATCGTCCGTCAGGAGTTGATTGATCGATTCGGTATTGCGTCCGATAGGGTCCGGGCCATTTATCTGGGGGCTGACCAGCGTTTTCAGTCGCGTGATCCTCGGCAGACCGCGCAAGTGTTGGCGCGTCATGGTTTGGTGCATGGTCGTTATGTGGCGTTCATCGGAACTGTAGAGCCGCGTAAAGGGCTGTCCGTGCTTCTGGATGCCTGGGAGCAGCTGCCGGTATCGTTGCGCCAGGCGTATCCGCTGGTCATTGCAGGCGCGCCTGGTTGGCAGAATGCCGACTTGCTTGAGCGTATGCAGGTGTTGCAGGCGCGTGGTGAGATGAAATACCTGCGCTTTGTCGCTGCGGATGAATTGCCCTTCATCTACTCGGGGGCGGCGGTGTTCACCTACCCCTCTTTCTATGAGGGGTTTGGCCTCCCTGTGCTGGAGGCAATGGCGAGTGGCGTGCCGGTAGTGTGCACGGATGGAACCTCGATGGCGGAGTTTGCTCAGGGGGCTGTCTCCTTGTTCGAGGCGGGTCGAAGCGAGGCACTGTCTGATGCGTTGAAAGTCTTGCTTGAGGATGAGGCGCTGCGTGGCGAGTTCATTCGCAAGGGGTTGGTGCAGGCGGGGCAGTTCTCGTGGGCGCGATGTGCGCGAGAGACATCGGATGTATACAAGCTCATGGGTTGAGGGGTGGGTGTAATCACCGCTTTCATTAGCCGGCTGAGCATGCGGGCAGGGGTTGTTCCTAGAGAATCGACTTGAAGATTTTACATTTTTACAAAACATTCGCGGCCGACCAGCATGGCGGGGTCGAGCATTTCATCAGGCATCTGACTCATGCGACTACGGCCTTGGGCTGCGAGAACACGATTCTCTCCCTGGCGCGAGAGCCTGCTGCGCCTCAGGAAACTAAGACGTATCGGCTTTTTCAGGTGAAGGAGAGCGCGAATCTTGCTTCCACCGGTATGTCGACAGCTGCGTTCTCGATGTTTGCCCGCTTGGCTGCCGAGGCGGATATTGTTCATTACCATTTTCCATGGCCGTTCATGGATCTCGTTCATTTTGCCACGCGAGTCGGCAAGCCCAGTGTGGTGACGTATCACTCCGATATCGTTCGGCAGCGCTTGATGTTGCCGCTGTATTGGCCATTGATGAACCTGTTTCTCGGTAACGTCGATGCGATTGCCGGTACCAGCCCGAACTACCTGGAAAGTTCTCGTGTCTTGCGGCGCTTCAAGGACAAGTCTCTGGCTATTCCTATCGGCCTGCAGGAGTCTCTGTATCCTGCGGTCGAAGAGGCTGCGGTGGGTAATTTGAAAAAGCAGTTCGGCGAGCGGTTCTTTCTCTTTGTCGGCGTGTTGCGCTACTACAAAGGATTGCATTTTCTGCTCGAGGCATTGAAAGGCAGTGATATGCCGCTGGTTGTTGTTGGGGCGGGGCCGATTGAAAAAGCGTTGCGTGAGGATGCGCAGCGACTGGGGTTGCTCAACGTGCACTTCATCGGGCAGGTGACCGAGCAGGAAAAGGTCAACTTGTTCAATGCGTGTTATGGGGTGGTCTTCCCATCGCATCTTCGCTCTGAGGCATTTGGAATAAGCCTGCTTGAAGGTGCGATGTTCGGCAAGCCGATGATCTGTAGTGAAATCGGTACGGGTACCAGTTTCATCAATCAGCATGAAGTGACAGGGTTGGTTGTTCCGCCTGCCGACTCAATGGCGCTCAAGGCAGCGCTGGAGCGGCTATGGCATGAACCACGGGTCGCGGCGCGTTTTGGTGCGGCTGCTCGGCAACGATTTTCGCAGGTGTTCTCAGCGGAGGTCATGGGGCAGGCATATGGCGATCTTTATAGCAGGCTCCGGGGTGCTTGATGCTCGAGGCGTTCTGCGCTTGCCGAGTCGGTCTCGAGGTTTCCGGACTCTTGCAGAGGGGCTGAGCCAGGCGGCAGAGATGAATGATGCAGATAGTCCATGCCTCGGCTATCATATTGGCCCCCCAAAGGTGGCCGGCTTGGCATTGCGGTACCTTGTGAAACTTTGCATGGACAAGCATTCAGCGTGATTCACGGATTATCTGACAAATATCTGATGGTTGTTTTTGGAGCCGTTGTCCTGAGGTTATCGACCTTGGGCGCGTCGCTCCAAGGCGCCGCCATGCCTGCAGTTCGGTCGCCCTGTCTGGCTTGGCGTCATCACGCCAATGTCTCTGTTGTGTCATGTCGACTTTTTCGGCGCGCTGTTTCCACGTTCCTTGACTCCATGGTCATTCTCTCATTCAGAGGCAGAACCTGCTCAACTCAGGCGCTCGTCCAGGGCAGCCTCGGCAACATGGTTCGCTATTCGAAACCGGTAATCACATGGCTTCAGTAAAACTTTCGAATGGGAAATCATTCGTTTCAGAATCCGGTACGTCGTTGCTCGACAGTGCCAAGGCTGCGGGCATCACCCTGGAGTACAGTTGTCGTACTGGCCGTTGTGGTGTTTGCAAGACCACGGTCCTGTGTGGAGAGACCGCAGCGCTCAAGGACGAAACCTCGCTGACTGCCGAGGAACTTGCGGCTGGCATGATTCTGACTTGCTGTCGCCATGCGCTTGGTGATGTGGAGATTGACGCCGAGGACCTCGGCGCGCTCGGCGATATCGTCGTCAAGACGCTTCCCTGTCGGATCGATTCGATTGTCCGGCTCGCCGAGAATGTTGTTGAGATCATCCTCAGGGTTCCGCCCAACAGCAACTTCAGTTATTTGCCAGGCCAATACCTCGACATCATCGGTGATGCCGGCCTGCGTCGAAGTTACTCCATCGCCAATGCGCAGCGCGCCGATGGCAAGTTGGAGTTACAGATTCGAGAGGTCGACCAGGGCATGCTGTCGCAGTATTGGTTCGGCAGGGCCAAGCCTAACGACCTGCTGCGCCTTGAGGGGCCTTTCGGTACCTTCAGCCTGCGAGACAAGGACTCCAGCTTCATCGTATTCCTCGCCACCGGCACCGGGATTGCTCCGGTCAAAGCGATGCTGGAGCAGATGCTGGGTAACCCAGCGTTGGTCGCCGGCAAGGAAATCCTGATCTATTGGGGGGGGCGCACCCCCGGCGATATCTACTGGACTCCGCAACTCGAGGGCCTCAATGGCCGATTCATTCCGGTGCTGTCGCGCGCGAATGAACAGTGGACCGGGCGTACCGGTTACGTGCAGTCGGCGCTGCTCGAGGATGACATCGATCTCACCCGGTCGGTCGTGTACGCCTGCGGCTCGGAAGAGATGATCCATTCCGCGCGGGAGGCATTGACGGCTGCGGGACTGCCTGCCAAGCACTTCCATTCGGACGCATTCGTAAGCTCAAATTAACAAGGAACAGTCATGAAAGCAGTCATTCTGGCAGGCGGCCTCGGTACGCGCTTGAGCGAAGAAACCGGGACTCGCCCCAAGCCGATGGTAGAGATCGGCGGCAAGCCGATCCTCTGGCACATCATGAAGATGTACTCCTCCCACGGCATCAATGACTTCATCATCTGCTGTGGCTACAAGGGCTACATGATCAAGGAGTATTTCGCGAACTACTTCCTGCACATGTCGGATGTCACGTTCAACATGCGTGACAACCGCATGAAGGTTCACGACAAGCGCGCCGAAGACTGGAATGTCACCCTGGTCGATACCGGCGACACTTCCATGACCGGAGGGCGCCTGCGTCGGGTGGCGGATTACGTTCGCGATGACGAAGCCTTCTGCTTCACCTACGGCGATGGTGTCGGCAGCATGGACATCGGTGCGACGATTGCCTTCCACAAGCGTCATGGCAAGGCCGCAACGCTGACCGCCACTTATCCGCCGGGCCGTTTCGGCGCGCTGGATATCAGCAATGGCCAGGTCCTGAACTTCAAGGAAAAACCCAAGGGTGACGGCGCCATGATCAATGGCGGCTTCTTCGTGCTGTCTCCTCAGGTGCTCGAATACCTGAAAGACGACAGTACGGTCTGGGAGCAGGAGCCGCTGATGGGGCTCGCTGAAAGTGGCCAGCTGATGGCCTTCGAGCACGCAGGCTTCTGGCAGCCGATGGACACCCTACACGACAAGAATCTGCTCGAGAAACTGTGGCAGAGCGGCGCCGCGCCGTGGAAATCCTGGGAATGACATCGACATGAAAGCTTCTGTTTCAGCTGCCTTCTGGAAAGGCAAGAAGGTTTTCCTCACCGGCCACACCGGTTTCAAAGGCAGCTGGCTGTCCCTTTGGCTTCAAGGCATGGGGGCACAGGTCAAAGGTTTCGCCCTGGCACCGCCGACTACGCCGTCGTTGTTCGAGCAGGCGCAGGTCGAGCGCGGCATGCAGGCGTCGCAGATCGGCGATATCCGTGATCTGCAAGCCATTACCGAGAGCATGGTGGCATTTGCCCCTGACATCCTGATCCACATGGCGGCCCAGCCACTGGTCAGGCTGTCCTACCGTGAACCGGTGGAAACCTATGCCACCAACGTCATGGGCACCGTCCATGTGCTGGAGGCTGCGCGACAGTGTCCGAGCCTTCGCGCCATCGTCAACGTCACCACTGACAAATGCTACGAAAATCAGGAGTGGGAGTGGGGGTATCGTGAGAACGAACCCATGGGTGGTCACGATCCCTACAGCAACAGCAAGGGATGTGTAGAGCTGATCACCAGCGCTTACCGAAACTCCTTCTTCAACAGCCCGGGCGCCGCGGCGCTGGCGTCTGCACGTGCCGGTAATGTCATCGGTGGCGGTGACTGGGCAGAAGACCGTCTGATTCCGGACATTCTGCATGCCGTGGAGCAGGGGCAGGCGGTGGTCGTGCGCAACCCCAAGGCAACCCGTCCTTGGCAGCATGTGCTGGAGCCGCTCAGTGGCTATCTTGTCCTGGCCCAGCATCTGTGGGAGCAAGGTCCTGTCTTCGCCGAGGGCTGGAATTTCGGCCCCAGGGATGAAGACGCGCGGCCTGTCGAGTGGATCCTCGATCACATGGTGCAGGCCTGGGGGGAGGGTGCCAGCTGGAGGCTGGACGAGGCGCCCCAGCCACATGAGGCCCGTTACCTGAAACTGGATATCTCCAAGGCTCGCACGCACCTGAAATGGGAGCCTACCTGGAGTCTCGACACCACCTTGAGCCGCATCGTCGACTGGCATCGCGCCTGGTTGCAGGGTGATGACATGCACGCTCGATGCCTCGATGAAATCAACAGCTACATGGCTGCCATGGCCACTGGCGCCTAACCAATTATTAGCTTGAGCAGGAACTACTATGACCCCCGATATGCTCCGTCAGGAAATCAGCCAGCTCGTCGAGCGCTACGCTCAGACCGCCCTGGCTGCCAAACCTTTTGTTGGGGGCGAAACCGTCATCCCTCCTTCGGGCAAGGTGATTGGCGCCCGTGAATTGCAACTGATGGTCGAAGCGTCCCTGGACGGCTGGCTGACCACTGGCCGCTTCAATGCCCAGTTCGAAAAGAAGCTGGCCGAGTTCATTGGCGTGAAATACCTGATTACCGTCAACTCGGGCTCTTCGGCCAACCTGGTCGCGTTCAGCACGCTGACCTCGCCGAAACTGGGTGATCGTGCCATCAGGAAAGGGGACGAGGTCATCGGTGTCGCCGCCGGCTTCCCCACCACCGTGAACCCGATTGTCCAGTTCGGGGCGATTCCCGTGTTCGTCGACGTGGACATGGCCACTCACAACATTGATGCCGACCTGATCGAAGCGGCCATCACGCCGAAGACCAAGGCGATCATGCTCGCCCACACCCTGGGCAACCCGTTCAACCTGGCCAAGGTCAAGGCACTGTGCGAGAAGTACAACCTGTGGCTGGTCGAGGATTGCTGCGACGCACTGGGCGCGACCTACGACGGCAAGATGGTCGGAACCTTCGGTGACATCGCCACGTTGAGCTTCTACCCGGCCCACCACATCACCATGGGTGAGGGCGGCGCGGTGTTCACCAACAACGCCCAGCTCAAGTTGATTGCCGAGTCGTTCCGTGACTGGGGGCGTGACTGCTACTGCGCGCCAGGTTGCGACGACACATGCGGCAATCGGTTCGGCCAGCAGTTCGGCAGCCTGCCGCAAGGCTACGACCACAAGTACGTGTATGCCCATCTGGGTTACAACCTGAAGATTACCGACATGCAGGCGGCCTGTGGTCTGGCCCAGCTGGAGCGTGCCCCGGAATTCATCGAGACCCGCAAGCGCAATTTCAAATTGCTCAAGCAGCGTCTGTCGAGCCTGAACGATTTCCTGGAGATCGCCGAGCCGACGCCAGGCAGTGAGCCGTCCTGGTTCGGCTTCCCGGTCACGCTCAAGGAGAGCGCGGGTGTCAAACGTGTCGACCTGCTCAAGTTCCTCGACCAGCACAAGATCGGTACCCGTCTGCTGTTCGCCGGCAACCTGATCCGCCAGCCTTACTTCCACAATGTGGAGTACCGCGTGGTGGGTGAGCTGACCAACACCGACCGGACCATGAACCAGACCTTCTGGCTGGGCGTTCAGCCGTCCCTGGGGCAGGAGCATTTCGATTTCGTCGGTGAAAAACTGGAAGAGTTCTTCGGGATCGGTTTCTAAACTATGAAAGCTTCAGATGCAGTGGCAAAAGTTCTGGCGGACAGTAATGTCCTCTATGGTTTTGAGCTCATTGGTGGAATGATCGCCCATCTGGTGGACAGTATTAACTTGCTCGGCAAGACCAAGTTGGTATCCATGCACCATGAGCAAGGCGCGGCCTTTGCTGCATCTGCAGTTGCACGTGCGACCGATCACAAAGTGATGGGCGTGGCCCTGGGTACCAGTGGCCCGGGCGCTACCAACCTGATCACCGGTATTGCCGATTGCTGGCTGGACAGCCATCCGTGCCTGTTCCTCACCGGGCAGGTCAACACCCATGAACTCAAGGGTGACCGGCCTATTCGCCAGCAAGGTTTCCAGGAGCTCGACAGCGTTGCCCTGGTGAGCAGTATTACCAAGTACGCTCATCAGGTTACCCATGTCGACGAATTGATTCCCTGCCTCCTCAAGGCGATCCGCATTGCTCGGGAGGGGCGTCCAGGCCCTGTACTGCTGGACATCCCCATGGACATCCAGCGCGCCGAGATCGATGACGGCGTGCTGGATCGGTTGCTGAGCAACTGGTCCGCTGAGTCGGCCCCTGTTTGCGCGCAGCAGCGCAGGTTTGACGATGTCTGGACGTTGCTGGCCAGCGCGCGCAGACCGGTGTTCCTGATCGGTGGCGGCGCGGTCAACGTGCCGGGGTTCGACCAGTGGCTGAGCGAGGTCGATCGGCTGGGTATTCCCCATGTCGCCAGCCTCAAGGGGGCCGAAAAACTCACCGCGAGCGAACACTATCTGGGAATGCTCGGGGCCTATGGTACCCGTGCGGCCAACCATGCGGTGCAGCATTGCGACCTGCTGGTGGTGTTCGGCAGTCGCATGGACGTGCGCCAGACCGGAGCGAAAACGGAAACGTTCGCTGCCAATGCGCATATCGTCCAGTTCGATCTGGAGCAGGGCCAGCTCGACAACCGGGTGAAGGCCCAGCAGTCGATCCAGGCCGACCTGAAGACGGTGTTCGCCGACTTCAGTGCGCGCGCCGACGCATTTACGTCCGCCCCGCAGGATTGGCGCGCGCGTCTGGCAGAGGTTTTCGAGCAGTCGTTCGTCGATGAGTACACGACATGGAGCGTCAGCCCGTTCGCCTTGCTGAGCAGTCTCAATGAGCTCACTGCCGGCCGGGCGCTCGACTATGTCGCCGATGTCGGCAACAACCAGATGTGGGCCGCGCATACCCTGCGCCTGAGTCCAGGCCAGGCCATGCACCATTCTGGTGGCCTGGGCACGATGGGCTTTGCCATCCCCGCGGCCGTGGGGGCGTGCATAGCGGCTGACAAACCGGTGATCGTGATCACTGGCGATGGCGGTGCGCAGCTGAACATCCAGGAACTGGACATCATTGCCCGCGAGCGGTTGCCGATCCTGACCATCGTCATGAACAACCATTCGTTGGGCATGGTGCGTGGCTTCCAGGAGATGTATTTCGAGGGGCGCAACTCCTCGACCTACTGGCAGGGGTACACCTCGCAGTTCCAGGCCCTTGGCGCCGCGTACGGCATCCACTCGCTGAGTGTCGCCGACCTCGACGCCTTCAAGTCTGCGGTGGCCGATTTCCTGGCCGCTGGCAAGCCGATGCTCATCGAGGTGCTCATGCCGGATGCGCGCGAGTGCCGGCCGCGACTCGAGTTCGGTCGGCCCATCGATGAACAGTCGCCGTTGCTGGACCTGGGCAAATGAAGCTCGCCATTCTCGGGGCGAGCAGTCATATCGCCAAGGACCTGGTAGCCGGCATTGCCGAGCATACGCAACACCACTGCACCCTGTTCGTGCGCTCGGTGAGTTCGCTGGACGCCGAGCTATGTGCCATTGCCCAGAGCAAGGGGTTTGTCGTCAGCGACTATGCCGGTTTCGACGAGCATTGCCAGTTCGACGCGATCATCAACTTCGTCGGTGTGGGCGACCCGGCGCGAGCGGTGCAGATGGGTAACGCCATCTTTTCTGTCACCGAGCAGTACGACAACCTGGCCCTGGCCTATCTGCGCAGTCACCCAGCCTGCCGGTACATCTACCTGAGCAGCGGCGCCGCGTATGGCAGCCATTTCGCGGCCCCTGTCACCGAGACGTCGCTGGCGACTTTTCCGATCAATGCATTGCAGCCGCAGGACTGGTACGGGGCCGCCAAGTTTCAGGCGGAGTGCCGGCACCGGGCGCTGCCCGAGGCGGCGATCATCGATGTGCGGGTTTTCAGCTACTTCAGTCACCGCCAGGCACCCGAGGCGCGCTTCTTCCTCAGCGACATACTGCGTGCCCTGCACAGCGGCGAGGTGCTTCAGGTCGCGGCAGACGACATGTTCAGGGACTACCTGACACCGGCGGATTTCCTGCAGTTGATCGAGCGGATCCTCAAGGCGCCGCCTTGCAACGACGCGGTCGATTGCTACAGCCTGGCACCGGTGGGCAAGTTCGAGCTGCTGGCTGCCTTGGCAGAGCAGTTCGGCCTGCGCTTCGCCGTGACCGGTGACCAGGCCAGGGTCAATGCCACGGGCCCCAAGGCCCATTACTATTCACGCAACCGCAAGGCCGAGCATTTGTTCGGCTACGTGCCCGGCGACTCATCGCTCAGTGGTGTAATGCGCGAGATCAGGCAGACGCTCAATGCAACAGACTAAGCAGGCGCTCCCCATGTTGCGCGGACTGCTCAAGGTGAAGCTGTTCAGATTCCTGCTGGTGGGAATGATGAACGCGGCGTTCGGCTATGGCTGTTTTGCCGGGTTTCTCTACCTGGGCCTGCACTACAGCGCGGCCTTGCTGCTGGCGACGGTGCTGGGGATTGCCTTCAACTTCAAGAGCACTGGCGCACTGGTGTTCGGCTCGAAGAACAACCGGCTGATCTTCAGGTTCGTCGCAGGCTACGGCGTTGTCTATGGCGCCAACGTGGCAGGCATTGCCCTGCTCAAAATGCTGGGGGTCGATCCTTACCTGGCGGGCATGGCGTTGATCGTGCCCATGGCCCTGCTCTCATTCGTCATCAATAACAGGTTCGTTTTCAACTATGCGTAAGCTCATCAGTATCGTGACACCGTGCTACAACGAAGAAGCCAACATTGATGAGCTGTACCAGCGCATCGTCGAGGTGATGTCCCGCCTCGACTACGACTACGAGCACATCTTCATCGACAACTGCTCGACCGATAACAGCATCGTCAAGTTGCGTGCCCTGGCTGCGCAGGACAAGCGCGTCAAGCTCATCCTCAACGCGCGCAACTTCGGTCATATTCGCTCGCCGTACCATGCGCTGCTGCAGGCCCGGGGCGATGCTGCCGTGCTTATCGCCTCCGACCTGCAAGACCCGCCCGAGATGATCGAAGAGTTCGTCAAGAAATGGGAGGAGGGCTTCAAGACCGTCATGGCGGTCAAACCGGAAAGCGAAGAGTCGCGCGTGATGTTCATGGTGCGCAAAGCCTACTATCGTTTCGTTACCCGCATTTCCGAGGTTCCGCTGGTGCAGAATGCCACCGGTGCAGGCCTGTTCGATCGGGCTGTGCTGGATATCCTCAAGACCATCGACGATCCCTATCCGTACTTCCGTGGCCTGCTGTGCGAAATCGGCTTCCCGATCGCCACCGTGCCGTTCAAGCAACCTCGGCGTCAGCGCGGGATCACCAAGAACAACTTCTACACCCTGTACGACATCGCGATGCTGGGGATCACCAACCACTCCAAGGTTCCGCTGCGCCTGATGGTCATGGGCGGTGCCGCGCTAGCCGGCCTCAGCCTGCTGGCGGCCTTCGGATTCCTGCTGGCCAAGCTGGTGTTCTGGAATTCCTTCCAGATGGGTATCGCACCGCTGTTGATCTCGCTGTTCTTCTTCAGTTCGGTGCAGATTCTGTTCCTGGGCATGCTCGGCGAGTACCTGGGGTCGGTGCATACACAGATGCGTAACATGCCGCTGGTGGTTGAGGCGGAACGTGTGAACTTTGACTAGCCGTGCCATGAGCTGCTTCGGAAGAGGTTAGTTGAATACATGTGATGCGTTATGTGTGCAACCTTATCTCGTATAATAATTATTTTTTGCCAGTATCGATATGGGTTTTAATATGAAGGATCAGGGGCAGGTGAGGTTGGGTTTTTATGCGCTCGGCGGACTTATTTTGTTTGCCTTGGTGTTCTATTATTCTCGTTATATGCAAGTTTCCAGTTACGATTTTACTCAGCATTTTCTTCTTATTGATGAGCTTAGCAAGAACGCTGGAGTTCGGGATGGCGCTTTTGATCGAATAGGCCCTATGGCCTATTATCCACCGGCTGCGCATTGGATGGCTACCCTCATTGGCTGGGTCGGTGGTTCTGGGTTGGTTGGGATGATCATTGTTACGGTTGCGTCATCGTTTTTCTGTTATGTTTTAATAGTCAATCTGATTGATGCATCCTCGCCAACGAATGTCGTTCTTTTTTCTGTTGCGTTTCTTGTCATGCAGGTGGCCAGGTCACAGGTAGGATGGGAGGTGGTTGGTAACTTCTTCTATCCACAGATCGTCGCTGATGTATTGTACTTCGGTGTTTTGCTATTAGCTGCACGTAATCGCCATGCCTGGAAGCAGACTGTATATTTTCTTTTGGCCGGCCTGATCACGATGTGGGTCCAGCCACTGGTTGCTATTCATGTGCTCGCTGCCGGATGTGCTTTACTTGGCCTTCAGTTTCTGATGCATTGGCACGATAGATCCCTGCGGTTGCAGAATGCATTGTGTCTTTTGACGATGGTTGTGGGTGCGATTCTGATTATTTTCACGAATCCCGCCTTCGAGGTCATGCGGCAGATATCGGCAAATAATGGCGGTCTTGATCTAGGCTACAACGCGGTCATGCCTGTTGCATTCATCTGTGCGGGGATTGGTTGTGTCAATCTGTGGCGATACTGGCGTGGCAAGGCCGAACACAGAGACTTGGTGCTAGGTGGCGCAGTTGTGGCTGCTGTGGGCCTCGCGGTAATCCAGTTTGCAGTGTTGAAGTTGCAAGGCGATGGGTCGTACTATGCAGTTAAGAAGCATATGTTCCTTGTCTTCACGCTTGGTATGATGAATGCTGTTCGATTGTTGTCGCTACTTGTTCCAGACTTTGGGTGGCGGTTGAAATCTGGGTGGGTTGCCCCTGTCCTGGCTGGCATAGCAACAGTGTTTATTCTGCAAAAGTACAGAACGCCCGTGGCCCCTATCGTTGACGCTATGAATCATGCCAAGGTGATGGCTGATTATCAGATTTCTGATTTTAAGCCGGGCAATACCGTCTTCTCGGACACCGCTCTCCCATTACTTGCCAATACGCTTATTTCTCTGACTGCGCTGGAGCACCCATTTAACGCGCGGGCAGTGGCATGGCAGGGAGGGGAGTCAATTGTCAATGGTGCAAAGCATGCAATAGTTCGACGTACGCCACGAATAGATAGTATCTGTAAGGATCGGTTGCTAGAGACATCTACTTATGTCGTAGTCGCGCCTGAGTGCCTCAATCAATATATGCCTGGTGACAAGCTAAGCTTCACTTCGGGGGGTAATGGTTGGCAGTACGCATCAGGAGGATGGAGCGTAGGAGAACCTTGGGGCGCTTGGTCGATAGGTAATGTTGGTGGCGCAGTTCTGCTGCGTGTCCCCTCCAACACGTACCTGTTGCAGGTCGATGGCCGGGCATTCCTCACACCTGAGCATTCGTCGCAGACGATTATCGCCGAGGTAAACGGCGTGGAGGTCGCCAAGTGGACATTCGAGCTTTCTGCTCCGGTCGGGACTCGTACTGCAGAGGTTGATAAAAGCCTGGTCAAGAACGGCGCTGTCCGTATTGTACTGAAGGCACCAGGCGCGGTCTCTCCTATGCAGCTCGGAAAGTCCGCAGATGTCAGGGTTCTTGGTATCGGGGTGACTTCAATCGTGTTGGTGCCCATGCCATAGATGAAACAGGGAAGGGCCGCCATGTGCGGCCTTTTCTATTGAAGAGCGACAAATGCTCAGGCACAAGCGAGCTCGAGTTTTCTACGATTGATGATATGGGTTGCCGTACGTCTGCTACGGCGATGTCATTGTTTGTCGAAGGCGAGCAGCAGGCCTGCAGCGTAACAATTTGACCAAACCTGCCATTTGCGGCTGTGTGCATTGCGTCTAGGTTTCAGAGGGCAGCCAAGGAAATGCTGCTCCTCAACCAACCCAAGGACTCAACCATGCGAAACACAGTACTGACCTACCTCCTTCTGCCACTGTTCACCTGCCTTTCCTTCTCGCTTCCTGCCGCTGCGCAAGTCACGGTGAACGCCGAGCCGGCAGCCATCGAAGTGCCTGTCAATGCTCCAGCGGTCGGGAACGTCAACCTCAACCGGGCCGATGCCGCCACACTGCAAAAAGAGCTCAAAGGGATCGGCAAAGCCAAGGCCGAGGCGATCATCGCCTATCGTGAGACCCACGGAGCGTTCCAGTCGGTGGACGAACTGCTGGAGATCAAGGGGATCGGAAGCGCGCTGCTCGAGCAGAATCGAGACAGGCTGGTCGTGGATTGATCAGCGGGGCGGCCGGTTGGCGGTGTGCCAATCGGCTTCACCCCGAATGGTCTGGTGTGTGTTCAACGATCCTGCGCATCCTTCGCATCCGCCTCGGCATTGCGCTCATGCACCTTCTTCAACTGCTCCTCGGTCAACGGCAACTTCTTCGCCGTATCGCGCAGTAGCATCAACCCGCCGACAATCGACCCAAGCGCAACAAGCAGTATCAACCAGGCATACCAAGGCATCGAGATTCTCCTGAAAGCGTATAGGGCACCGCTTACATGGCATTCGAGCCATTGCCGCAGCCGTTGGTTCCATTATAGGAGCCACCCCCGCCCAGGCCAATTCTCATGACCCACGGCCCCCAAACCCCGCCCCACTTCGTTTACAATGCGCGCCGTTTACGACTTGCCAAGAGACCCTGCCCATGTCCGCCTGCCAGACGCCCCTGATCGTCGCCCTGGATTTCCCCACCCGTGACGCCGCCCTGAAGCTGGCCGACCAGCTCGACCCCGCCCTGTGCCGGGTCAAGGTGGGCAAGGAACTGTTCACCAGCAGCGCTGCGGGAATCGTCGAGACCCTGTGCAGCAAGGGCTTCGAAGTGTTCCTCGACCTCAAGTTCCACGATATCCCCAACACCACCGCCATGGCGGTCAAGGCTGCAGCCGAGATGGGCGTGTGGATGGTCAACGTGCACTGCTCTGGCGGCCTGCGCATGATGTCGGCTTGCCGTGAGGAACTGGCCAAGCGCAGCGGCCCGCAGCCGCTGCTGATCGGCGTGACCGTGCTGACCAGCATGGAGCGCGAGGACCTGGCCGGGATCGGCCTGGATGTCGACCCGCAGGAGCAGGTGCTGCGCCTGGCGGCGCTGGCGCAAAAAGCCGGTATGGACGGCCTGGTGTGCTCGGCGCTGGAAGCGCCGGCGCTGAAGGCGGCGCACCCGTCGCTGCAACTGGTCACCCCGGGTATCCGCCCGGCAGGCAGTGCCCAGGACGACCAGCGCCGGATCCTGACCCCGCGCCAGGCACTGGACGCCGGTTCCGATTACCTGGTGATCGGGCGTCCGATCAGCCAGGCAGCGGATCCGGCCCAGGCGTTGGCTGCTGTGGTGGCTGAGATTCGCGGTTGATTCGAGAGACTGCGGGTGCGGGCTGCGCCTGAGCGCAGCCCGCAATGATCAGACCTTCAGTACCAACTTGCCGAAATTCTCCCCGCTGAACAGCTTGAGCAGCGTCTCGGGGAAGGTTTCCAACCCCTCCACCACATCCTCCTTGCTCTTGACCTTGCCGCTGGCCAGCCACCCGGCCATTTCCTGTGCGGCCTTGCCGTACTCCTTGACGTAGTCCATCACCACGAAGCCTTCCATGCGCGCGCGGTTGACCAGCAGCGCCAGGTAGTTGGCTGGGCCCTTGACCGCCTCTTTATTGTTGTACTGGCTGATGGCGCCGCAGATCACCACCCGAGCCTTGAAGTTCAGGCGCGACAGCACCGCGTCGAGGATGTCGCCACCGACGTTGTCGAAGTACACATCCACGCCCTTGGGGCATTCGCGCTTGAGCCCGGCGAGCACGTCTTCGGCCTTGTAGTCGATGACCCCGTCGAAGCCCAGTTCATCCAGCAGGTACTGGCACTTTTGCGCGCCACCGGCGATGCCGACCACGCGGCAACCCTTGAGCTTGGCGATCTGCCCGGCAATGCTGCCGACCGCGCCGGCGGCGCCGGAGATCACCACGGTTTCGCCGGCTTTGGGCTGGCCGACATCGAGCAGGGCGAAGTAGGCGGTCATGCCGGTCATGCCCAGTGCCGACAGATAACGGGGCAGGGGGGCCAGGCGCGGGTCGATCTTGTGCAGGCCCTGGGGTTCACCGGTGAAGTAGTCCTGCACGCCCAGGGCGCCGCTGACATGGTCGCCGGGCTTGTAGTCCGGGTGATTGGAGCCGACCACCTCGCCGACGCCAAGGGCACGCATCACCTGGCCCAGGCCCACCGGGGGAATATACGACTTGCCTTCGTTCATCCAGCCGCGCATGGCAGGGTCCAGGGACAGGTAGAGGTTTTTCACCAGCACCTGACCTTCGCCGGGCTCGTCGGCAGGGGCCTGCTCATAGGTGAAGTCGTCACGGCGCACGGCGCCGACCGGGCGCTTGGTCAGCAGGAAACGGCGGTTGGTGTGGGGCATGGCGAGTTCTCCTGAACGAGTGTGAGGGGGGATGATCGGCGGGTTGAATGGGCCGCGTCACGCAAGATCACTGCGAACGATAGTAGTCCAACCGTGCCCTTGATGATGCTGCCCAGCCCAGCGGTGCCCTGACTAGACTCAGCCACGACTTCCCATCCTTTTGCAGGAGCCAGTGATGAGCATGACTTTCTCCGGCCAGGTTGCCCTGGTCACCGGTGGCGCGGCGGGTATCGGCCGGGCGACCGCCCAGGCGTTTGCCGCCGAGGGGCTCAAGGTGGTGGTGGCCGACCGTGATGCGCACGGTGGCGAAGGCACCGTGGCGCTTATTCGCCAGAATGGTGGCGAAGCAATGTTCATCGCCTGCGACGTTACCCGCGACGAAGATGTGCGGCAGTTGCACGAGCGGGTGGTCGAGGCATACGGGCGCCTGGACTACGCCTTCAACAACGCCGGCATCGAAATCGAGAAGGGGCGATTGGCGGAGGGCAGCGAGGCGGAGTTCGACGCGATCATGGGCGTCAACGTCAAGGGCGTCTGGCTGTGCATGAAGTATCAACTGCCCCTGCTGCTGGCCCAGGGCGGTGGCGCCATCGTCAATACGGCCTCGGTGGCCGGCCTGTCGGCGGCGCCGAAAATGAGCATCTATGCCGCCTCCAAGCATGCGGTTATAGGACTGACCAAATCGGCGGCCATCGAGTACGCGAAGAAGGGCATCCGGGTCAATGCGGTGTGCCCGGCAGTGATCGATACCGACATGTTCCGCCGCGCCTACGAGGCTGATCCGCGCAAGGCCGAGTTCGCTGCGGCGATGCACCCGGTCGGGCGCATCGGCAAGGTCGAGGAGATTGCCAGCGCGGTGTTGTACCTGTGCAGCGATGGTGCGGCCTTCACGACGGGGCACAGCCTGACGGTCGACGGTGGCGCGCTGGCGATCTGACCGAGGCCAGCCACAGGGCCAGCGCCACCGCCGCGCAGCCCAGCAGCAACACACCACCAAACACGATCAAGGCCAGCCGTGACCCCAGCCGGTCACTGAGCAGCCCGGTGAAGATCACCGGCAGGCTGAACCCCAGGTAGGCCAGCAGGAAGAACCCGGCACTGGCCCGGGTTTTTTCTGGGCCGGCCAACTGATTCACCGCCGCCAGCCCGCCCAGGTAGATGAAGCCATAGCAGGCGCTGCTGGCGGCCACGGCGCCCATCAAAACGCCCGGCAGGTTGCCACTGTCGGCGCCCCAGGCCAGCAGCGCGTAGCTGCACGGCAGGATCAGCAGCCCGAGCAAGGTCGCCCGGGCACTGGCCATGCGCCGGGCCAGGGGCTGGAACAGCAGGCCGCAACTGATCACGCAGAAGGTCGAGAACCCCGACCAGGCGCTCAGGCCGTGCTGGCGCAGGATCCCCGGCAGCAGGGCGATGACCAGCCCGACACAGGCCCAGGCCAGCAGGATCGCCAGGCCATAGGCCAGGCTGCCGCTGGGATAGCACGGCAGGCGCAGCATGGCGCTGCGTTGCGTCGGGCGTGGGTCCGGCAGGCGCCAGACCAGCACCAGGGCCGCGGCGGCCAGTATCAGCTGCAAATGGAAACTGCCTGGGGTGAGTGTCTGCCCGCGCAGCAGGAACAGGCTGGTCAGCGCCGCGCCGAGGCCAAAACCCAAGGAAGTGCTGGCCGTGACCCAGATCGCGGCGCGGCCACTTTCGCCGGGCCGCATCAGCTCGCTCATGTAGGCGGTGGCCGTGGCCGAGGCCAGGCCAGTGCCCAGGCCCAGGAACAAGCGCGCCACACCCAGGGAGGCCAGGCTGGGGGACAGCAACATGATCAAGGTGGCGATCATCGACAGGACGAGTGCGACCAGGATCAACGGGCGTCGCCCGACTCGGTCGGCCAGGCCGCCGAGGGCCAGCAGCACTGGCAATACACCGAGCACGTAGCCGGAGAAAGCCACGGCGGTCGCCGCGGCGCCTTGCCCGGAGAGGTCGGCGTAGGTGATGTACAGCGGGGCCTGGAGGTTCACCGCAAGGGTGATCAGGCACAGGGCGAAGGCCAGCAGGGCCGGGGCGTGGCGAGTGGGCATGGGTGGTTTCCGCAAGATCGATTGCGTCAGCATCGGCCCTGGGTGGCTGTTCGCCAAGGTACACCCAGTACGGATTTGTGTTTAACTGTTTGCCTGAAATAAGCGAACACTTGCCATGCACTTCAATCTTGATCGCGGTCTCCCCACACCCTTGGTTCAGCAGTTGACCGAGCAGTTGCAGGCCTGGATCACTCGGCAGCGCTTGCGCCCGGGTGCACGCCTGCCATCGATCCGCACCTTGGCCAAGGCCCAGGCGGTCAGTGCTTCGTGCGTGATCGAAGCCTACGACCGGCTGGTGGCCAGCGGCTGGCTGGAGGCACGGCACGGTGCCGGGTTCTTCGTTGCCGAGCGCAAGCCGGGCCTGCGTCCCGATCCTGGCGAGCCGTGGGGCGAGGCGATCGACGGCAGTTGGCGACAGTTTCGCGAAGGGCATGAGCAACTGCTCAAGCTCGGCTGTGGCTGGCTGCCCGTGGCCTGGCGAGCCGAGGCTGAACTGGCCCAGGCCATCCGCCAGGTCAGCCGTGGCGCGCCCGAGGCACTGTTCGACTACTGCCCGCCCCAAGGCCTGGCGAGCCTGCGCCTGCAACTGCACAAGGGGCTGGCGCGGCTGGATATCGCCGCGGAACCTGAGCGTATCGTCACCACCCAGGGGGCCAGCCATGCCCTCGACCTGCTGGTGCGGACCTTGCTGGCGCCGGGCGACACGGTGCTGGTGGAACGGCCCGGTTACTACAACCTTTACAACCTGCTGCGCCTGCACGGCGTGCGCATGCTCGAGGTACCGCGCACTGCCAGTGGTCCCGACCTGGCCGTGCTCGAGCAGTTGCTCGCCGAACACCGGCCGCGCTGCCTGTTCATCAACAGCCTGTACCAGAACCCGACCGGCACCAGCCTGACGCCCAAGGTCGCCTATCGCCTGCTGGAGCTGGCCCGTGGGCATGACCTGCGGATTGTCGAGGATGACCTCTATGCCGACTTCCAGGACGGACCGGCGACACGGCTGGCTACCCTCGACAGTGAGCAACGGGTGATCTACCTGGGCAGCTTCTCCAAGACCCTCAGCAGTTCGCTGCGGGTCGGCTATGTGGTGGCCGATCCGCCCTTGGTGGCGCGTCTGGCCGAACTGAAGATGGTCGCGGGCATCGGCACCTCGCGCTTCGCCGAGCAGGTGGTCGGGCAGATGCTCGCCAACGGCAGTTACCGCAAGAGCGTGCAGCGTCTGCGGCTGCGCCTGGGCCAGCACCGGGCGAGGACGCTGGGGCTGCTGGAGGCCTGCGGCTGGGAGGTGTTCTGCGAACCCGTCGGCGGCATGTTCGTCTGGGCCCGGGTACCGGGGCGCGACTTCGCCGAACTGGAGCGGCTTGCGCTGGCTCACGCGGTGTTGCTTACCCCGGGCAGTGCCTTCGATCCGCAGGGCCGGGCCAGTGAGTGGCTGCGTATCAATGTCGCCTATGGGCAGGATTCGCGGGCCGAGGCGTTCTTCCGGCATGCGGGGCGACCTCTGGCGGTCTGAAAGCGACACGCTCATAGCTAAATGACACCATTGGAGCGTCTGGCTCTTGTGACGGAGTCGGCGCCATTGTCACTCTTGCTGTCGGTAAAGTCCGACAAGGCGAGGGGATTGGTGATGGCGGCGACCAAGCACGGTGTACTGGCCAATCTGGGCATGGCGCGCAAGCTCGGCCTGGGCTTCGCCCTGGTGTTGCTGCTCACCCTGGTGGTGGCTGCCATCGGCGTGTACGCCCTGGCCAATGTCGGCCAGCGCTTCGATGGGCTGCGGCAGATGGCTCAGTTCAATACCGACCTGTTGAAGCTGCGCCAGCACGAACAGGCCTTCGCCCTGCGCTCGGACATCAAGGAGGCCGACGCCCTGCGCACGGGGCTGCAGGGGCTGGTGGAGCGAGCCCAGGCAGTGCCAGCACTGGCCTCGACCGAGGCCGATCTGAATGCCTATGGGCAAGCGTTCGACCAGTTCGTCCAGGCGGTGCAGGCCAAGGAGCTGGCGCTGGACATGGCCAGCTGGTCGGTGTCGAGCGTGGCCAACAACCTCGATGTGCTGCAGGCCGGCCTGGCCGACGATGGCACCTATACCCTCAAGCAGTCCCAGGGCCAGCAGGGCGGTGAGTTCCTGGAGCAGGCCGGGCAGGTGGCGCAGGTGTCGCGGCTGATGCTGCAGGCCATGGACGAGGCCCGGGTGCGCCTGGACCAGAGCCGCAAGGGCGGTGAAGCCAGTGCCGAGGGGCGCATCGCCCAGACGGTCGAAGCGGCGACCCTGGTGGACCAGCTCAAGGCTTCGGTCGCCGATGCCGGCTACCAGAGCGTGCTGGGCGAGGTGGCCGGACATATCGGCAGTTTCTCCGAAAAGCTCAATGAGTACACCGACCTGCTGGGCCAGGAGCGGGGTATCAAGGACCAGTTGCAGGCGCGTGCCGAGCAGGTTACCGCGCGTGTCGACCAGGTGTATGCCGATCAGGAGCAGGCCATGCAGGCCGAACTGGCACGCAACGCCGTCGCCATTACTGCGGCCACGGCGCTGGCGCTGCTGGTAGGCGTGCTGGCGGCCTGGCTGATCACCCGCGCCGTGGTCGCACCGCTCAAGCGGGTGATCAGCCGGGCCCGGCGCATTGCCGCAGGCGAGCTGGGCATCGAGGCCGAGCCGCCGCGTGCCGACGAGGTCGGCCAGTTGTTGCAGGCCATGCAGCAGATGGCCGAGGGCTTGTCCGGTATCGTCAGTGGCTTGCAGCAGGGTATCGACCAGTTGGCCGGCAGTGCCCAGGCCTTGTCGGCGGTCACCGAGCAGACCAACCGCGAAGTCGGTAGCCAGAAGGACGAGACCGAGCAGGTGGCCACCGCGATGCAGCAGATGACTGCGACCGTCCATGATGTGGCGCGCAACGCCGAGCAGGCAGCCCAGGCGGCCCAGGCAGCCGATGACGAGGTCGGCTCGGGGCAGCAGGTGGTGCGTCAGAGCATGCAGCGCATCGAGCAACTGGCGCTGGCCGCCGAAACCGCCAGCAGCGGCATCGACAGCCTCAGTGCCGAGATCCATACCATCGGTGATGTACTCGAGGTGATCAAGAGCGTGGCCGAGCAGACCAACCTGCTGGCGCTCAATGCCGCGATCGAGGCGGCGCGGGCCGGGGAGCAGGGGCGCGGGTTCGCGGTGGTGGCCGACGAAGTGCGCGCCCTGGCGCGGCGTACCCGGCAGTCCACCGAGGAGATCGAGCGCCTGGTCGCCAGCCTGCGCGGCAATGCCCAGCAGTCGGTGATGCAGATCCGCGGCAGCACCGAGCTGGTGCGCCTGGCGGTGGCCGACACGCTGCAGACCGAGAGCGCCCTGGGCAGCATCGCGGCGGCGGTGTCGTTGATCCAGCAGATGAACCAGCAGATCGCCGCGGCGGCCGAGCAGCAGAGCTCGGTGGCCGAGGAGATCAGCCGCAGCGTCACGCAGATACGCGGTAGTGCCGACCAGGCGGCACTGGCGATGGAGGACAATGCCCGCTCAAGCGTCGAGCTGGCGCAGTTGGGCAATGACTTGAAGGGGATGGTGGGGCATTTCCGCTTGTGATTGCCCCACGATTACATTGTCAGCCCTTGCGCGGACTGAGGATCAGCAAGGTCAGCACCCCCGCCACGATCCCCCAGAACGCCGAGCCGATCGAGAACAGTGTGAAGCCCGACGCTGTGACCATGAAGGTGATCAGGGCCGCCTCGCGCTCGCGCACCTCGCCCATGGCCACGCTCAAGCCGTTCATGATCGAACCGAACAACGCCAGCGCCGCGATCGACAGCACCAGCTCCTTGGGCAGGGCGCTGAACAGCGCCGCCAGGGTGGCGCCAAAGATGCCGGCGATACCGTAGAAAATCCCGCACCAGACCGCTGCCGTGTAGCGCTTGGCCGGATCCTCATGAGCATGCGGCCCGGTGCAGATCGCCGCGCTGATTGCCGCCAGGTTGACTCCGTGGGAGCCAAACGGCGCCAGCAGCAGCGAGGCGAAGCCGGTGGCCGAGATCAGCGGCGAAGCCGGCACCTGATAGCCGTCGGCGCGCAGCACGGCGACGCCGGGCATGTTCTGCGAGGTCATGGCCACCACGAACAGCGGGATGCCGATGCTGATGGTCGCCGCCAGCGAGAAGCTCGGCGTGGTCCACACCGGGGTTGCGACTTCCAGCTGGAAGCCGCTGAAGTCCAGCAACCCCAGGGCGCCGGACAGCGCGGTGCCGACCAGTAGCGCGGCCAGCACGCAGTAGCGCGGCGACAGGCGCTTGACCAGCAGGTAGCTGAAGAACATGCCCAGCACCAGTAGCGTGCGGTGTTGAGCGGCGACGAAGATCTCGCTGCCGATCTTGAACAGGATGCCGGCCAGCAGGGCCGAGGCCAGGGAGGCGGGAATGCGCCGCACCAGGCGCTCGAAACTGCCGGTCAGGCCGCAGATCAATACCAGCACGGCGCAGGTGATGTAGGCGCCGATCGCTTCGCCGTAGCTCACCCCGCCAAGGCTGGTGATCAGTAGCGCTGCGCCGGGTGTCGACCAGGCCACGGTGATCGGCGTGCGGTAGCGCAGCGACAGGCCGATGCTGCACACTGCCATGCCGATCGACAGGGCCCAGATCCATGAGGAAATCTGTGCGCTGGTAAGACCGGCCGCTTGGCCAGCCTGGAACATCAGCACCAGCGAGCTGGTGTAGCCGGTGAGCATGGCGATAAAGCCGGCGACAATCGCCGACGGCGAGCTGTCCGCCAGCGGCCGCAGGCGCGCTGAGGTGGCATCGGTCATAGGGAATTCCTTGTGCAGGTGTAAGCAGTTTTTTCAGGCTACCGTGCCATGGCGTGATCCTTGCCATACAGCAGGCATTGCATTTAGCCGTACAGTCGCCAACTATGGGGCATTACTACGCAACTGCGTGAAAGGGGAGGGGCGATGTACAAGGTGTATGGGGATTACCAGTCGGGCAACTGCTACAAGGTCAAGCTGATGCTGAGCCTGCTCGACCGCCCGTATGAGTGGCACCCGGTGGACATTCTCAAGGGTGAGACGGAAACGCCCGAGTTCCTGGCCATGAACCCCAACGGCAAGGTGCCGGTGCTCAAGCTCGAGGACGGTACCTGCCTGTGGGAGTCCAACGCGATTCTCAACTACCTGGCCGATGGCAGCGAGTTCCTGCCCAGCGAGCCGCGGCTGCGCACCCAGGTGCTGCAATGGCAGTTCTTCGAACAGTACAGCCATGAGCCCTACATCGCCGTGGCGCGGTTCATCCAGTTCTACCTGGGGCTGCCGCAAGAGCGGCTGGAGGAGTACAGGGGGCTGCACAAGGGCGGCTACAAGGCGCTCAAGGTAATGAACAAGCAGCTGGAAATGACGCCCTACCTGGTCGGCGAGCAGTACTCGATCGCCGACGTGGCGTTGTACGCCTATACCCATGTGGCGCATCAGGGCGGCTTCGACCTGGCGCCTTACCCGGCGGTGCAGGCCTGGTTGGCGCGGGTGGCCAGTCATCCTCGGCATGTGCCGATGGTGGATTGACCGGCCTTATCGCGGGGCAAGCCCGCTTGTGGAAGCGGGCGGCAATCTGTCAGACCGCGGCGAAACGCTTGTCCAGATAGGCAATGATGTCCTTGGACTCGTACATCCAGGTCACCTCGCCTTGTTCCTCGATCCGCAGGCACGGCACTTTCACCCGGCCACCGCCTTCAAGCAGCGCCTGGCGGTGCTGCGCATCGTTCTTCGCATCGCGCAGCGCCACCGGCACATTGAGGCGGTGCAGGGCGCGGCGGGTCTTCACGCAGAAGGGGCAGGCATGGAACTGGTACAGCGCCAGGCCCTTGGCCTGCTGTTCGACCTGGGCCTGGTCCGCGGCATCGCGCTTCTTTTTCGCCGGGCGGCTGATCCAGTCGCCGAACACGATAAGCTGGCCGAGGCCGACCCGCAGGGCTTTGACGATCATGGGCAACTCCTGAAATGAAAAAGCCGACCCCAGGGGGTCGGCTCGGAACACAGGCCGATCACTTGATCAGGCTGAGGAACTCGCTGCGGGTGGAAGCGTTTTCACGGAACTCGCCGAGCATCACCGAGGTGAGCATGGTCGAGTTCTGCTTTTCGACACCGCGCATCATCATGCACATGTGCTTGGCCTCGATCACCACCGCCACGCCTGCGGCGCCGGTCACCTGCTGCACGGCCTCGGCGATCTGGCGGCTGAGGTTTTCCTGGATCTGCAGGCGGCGGGCGTACATGTCGACGATCCGCGCCACCTTCGAAAGGCCCAGCACCTTGCCCTTGGGCAGGTAGGCCACGTGGGCCTTGCCGATGAACGGCAGCATGTGGTGTTCGCACATCGAATACAGCTCGATATCCCGGACCAGCACCATTTCGCTGTTGTCGGAGGTGAACAACGCGCCGTTGGTCACTTCTTCCAGGGTTTGCTCATAACCGCGGCAAAGGTACTTCATGGCCTTCGCTGCCCGCTTGGGCGTGTCGAGCAGGCCTTCGCGGGAGACATCCTCGCCGATCTGGCTGAGGATCGCGGTGTAGTTCTGTTCCAGGGACATGGATCTACCTGTGGAAAATTTCGCAAAGGCGAAGGGTACGGCGGCGACGGCGGCGCTGCAAGCGCGATGTCACTCGTCGCGCCCTTCGAGCATGGTTCGCTTGAGCATCACGTAGACCGCGCCGGTGCCGCCGTGGCGGGCCTGACACGAGGTGAAACCGAGCACCTGCGGGTGCTGGCGCAGCCAGGTGTTGACGTGGCTCTTGATCATCGGGCGCTTGCCGTCCAGGCGCGCGGCCTTGCCGTGGGTGACCCGCACGCAGCGCACTTCCAGCTTGGTCGCTTCGGCGATGAAGGCCCACAGCGTCTCGCGGGCCTTCTCGACGCTCATGCCGTGCAGGTCGAGGCTGCCCTCGAAGGCGATCTGGCCGAGCTTGAGCTTGCGCAGCTGGGTTTCCTGCACGCCGTCACGCCGCCACATCAGCTCATCCTCGGCGCCGACGTCGATGACGAACTGGTCGGACAGGCCGTCGATCACCAGCGTCTGGTCGCTGCGGATGGTCGCCGCCTGGCGCAGGCCTGCCAGTTGCTTGCGGTCGGCCTTGGGTTTGCCGACTTCGGCGCGATCGTGCTTGATCGGCTTGACGCCCTGCACTTGGCTGCGGAAGAGGGAAAAGTCGTCGTCTTGCATGGTGCCTCCACGTGGGCGGCGTAGTTTACGCGACTGTCATCGCGGGGCAAGCCTGGCCCCGCGCTCGGCGCGTCAGTCGTGCTTCTTCATCAGGTGCGGCGACAGGTTCAGCTCGCGCCCGCGGCGCAGGCGGATACGGCTGCGCCGCCACAGGCGCACGCCGAAGTACAGCAGGGCCAGCCCGACGACGGTCAGTGTTGCCGCCAATGGACGGTTGGCATTGAGTTCGGCCAGGGCGGCGTAGTTGCCCAGCAAACCGGCGAAGCCGGCCATGGCCAGCAGGATGCCCAGGGTGGCCAGCAGTACCGAGAGTGCCGCGGCGATGCGCGCGCCCCAGTTGCTCGGCTCGCGCTGGCGCAGGCGCTTGGCATCGAAACTGCCTTTGAGCTTCATTCGAATTCCTCAGGATCGGGTGGTGCTGATCCGGATTTCGACCTGCGGGTCACCTTGGGGTTCCGCCCGTCCGCCGGGCGGTCGTGGTTCAGACCAGGCTGGCGGTGGGGGCGACGCAGGCGAAGTTGTCGGCCATCACGGCCATCTCGCACTGGTGGATCTGCGCGGCGGGGATCACGGTGTCCTTCAGGGCCAGGTCACGGGTCGCCGAAGCATCTTCGACCAGGGTGCAGCGATAACCATAGTCCTTGGCGCGGCGCACGGTGGTGCTGACGCTGGAGTGGCTCATGAAACCGCAGACGATCAGGTCCAGCGGCCCGAATGCCTGCAAGGTCTCGTGCAGCTTGGTGTTCTTGAAGGCGTTGGGCATGCGTTTCTCGATCACCACCTCGCCTTCGCGCGGCTCCAGCCCGGGAATGAACTCGCCGGCCGGGCCCTGCGGGTCGAAGCGACCGCCAACGGTACCGAGGTGGCGGACATGGATGATCGGGCGGCCGGCCTTGCGGGCGGCGTCGAGCAACCTGGCAATGTTCGCCACGGCCTCGTCCATGCCCGACAGCGCCAGCGGACCGCTCAGGTACTCCTTCTGCGCATCGATGACGATCAGGCTGGCTTGGCTCAGCTTGGCCGGCGGGTAGTCGCGGCCAGTGAGGCGGAACATCGTGGTTGGAACGGACATCAAGGGCTCCTTGGGTAGGGCTTTTGTGTACCTATTCTCCCTTGCCTTGACGCCAATGTGAATGGTTGACAGCGCAGGCGGCGTGGTTACTGGCTTGTGGCTATCCATTCGGGCATCGGGGCGAACATTTGTGCGGTGTGGGCTGTTAGACTTTTGTCCTGTCTGAAAAGGAGTACCCCGTGATCACATCCCGCCTGCGCACCCTGCGCGACCACATCCGCTGGGCGGTCAGCCGCTTCCATGAGCATGAACTGTTCTTCGGCCACGGCGCCGACAATGCCTGGGACGAGGCCCGCTTGCTGGTGCTCGGCGCGGTGCACCTGCCCTGGGAGGTGGCCGACAGCTATCTGGACTGCGCACTCGAGGATGATGAGCGGGTACGCCTGCAGCACCTGCTCAAGCGCCGTATCGAAGAACGTGTGCCGACCGCCTACCTGCTGGGTGAGGCCTGGTTCTGCGGCATGTCGTTCATCGTCGACGAACGTGTGCTGGTGCCGCGCTCGCCCATCGGCGAGCTGATCGAGAAACGCTTCGAGCCCTGGCTGGCCGCCGAGCCTGCGCGCATCCTCGACCTGTGCACCGGTTCCGGTTGCATCGGTATTGTCGCCGCCGATGTGTTCCAGGACGCCGAAGTAGTGCTGGCCGACCTGTCCTTCGATGCGTTGGCAGTGGCCAACCAGAACATCGAGCGTCATGGTCTGGAGGAGCGTGTGTACACCGTGCAGGGCGATGGCTTCGCCGGGCTGCCGGGGCAGCGTTTCGACCTGATCCTGTCCAACCCGCCGTATGTCGATGCCGAGGACTTCGGTGACATGCCGGCCGAGTATCACCATGAGCCCGAGCTGGGCCTGGCCTGCGGCAACGATGGCCTGGACCTGGTGCGGCGCATGCTCGCCGAGGCGGCCGACCATCTGACCGACAAAGGCCTGATGATCGTCGAGGTAGGCAACAGCCAGGTGCACGTCGAGTCGCTCTATCCCGAGGTGGACTTCGCCTGGCTGGAATTCGAGCGCGGTGGGCACGGGGTGTTCATGCTGACGGCCGAGCAGTGCCGGCAGCATCAGGAGCTGTTCAAGGCGCGGGTCTGACTGCGCGCCCGTTCCCACAGGATGAATGCAATCTCCGTGGGAGCGGGCTTGCCCCGCGATGGCGATATCAGCGGGTGGCGATCCAGATCAGCAGCCCGGCCTGGAACACCGCGAACGCCACCAGGCAGGTGATGGTAAAGCGCAAGCCGCTGTCTTCGCGGCGGTACTTGGCCACGCGTTCGTCACGCTCGCGCAGCTGCGCTTCCTTCTCCATCAGGTTCTGCTCGGCCTGTTGCAGCATGCCGGCAGCCTCGAGGTTGTCCACGCGCTGCACCTTCTCGGTGTTCCAGCCGCCCTTGAGCTGGCCCACCGGCGTTTCCACCAGGCGCCCCTTGAGCAGTTGCCCATCGGTGTATTCCACCTCCAGGCCGACGCTGCGCAGCACGTGGTCGCGGCGCAGGCGGGTGTCTTCGTTGAGGGCGTCCTTGTTCGGCAGGCTCATGCCCTCGATCTGGTAGTGCGAGCAGCGGTGCTGCAGCCATTGCACCGCCTGCGCCAGCAGGTAGCGGCCAACACCACGGTTGAGGGGTTCGAGCTGCAGCCCGGCCGGGTCGCCGATGCGCACCGTGCGCGTTTCGTGGTCGACGCGGATGTCCAGTTGATTCTGTTCCTTGCGCACTTTCTGCCCAGGCAGGCGGATTTCCATGCGCAACAGGCTGTGGGCCTTGTCGTGGCGCTCGGCGTAGCCGAACTGGACAAAGCGCAGCGGGCGGGCGCCGCTGTTGCGGTCGGTCGGCAGCGGCGCCAGGCGCAGCAGCTGGAAGTGCTCGGCGGCAAGGTCCGCCCAGGGCTGCGGGGCGCTTTCCGGCGCTTGTTCTTCGGTCGCCTCGGCGGCGGGGGCATCGGTCATCAGGGGGTCCTCAGGTGCACGGCGGCCGGGCGCGTGGGCCGCGATCACTGCCTTCTCAGCCGCGTTATCGGCAGGCCCGGGCAATACCTGAGGACAGGTCTCAGGCCTGCGGCAACCCTTGGATGAACAGGACGATACGCTCGCCCAGCTCGCGCGCCAGCGGCAGCTCGGGGTTGCGGTAGCTGTCACGCTGTTGGCTCATGTCCCGGGGGCTGATGCGCAGCACATGGTTCATGCCGTCGATCAGCGCCAGTTGCGCGTCGGGTTTGGCTGCCTTGAGGCGCTCGGCATCGGCTACCTCTACCTGGATGTCGTTGCGCCCCTGGACGATCAGCGCGGGCACCTTGAGGCGGGCGAAGGCCGCCGCCGGGTCCTGGTGCAGCAAGGTGATCAGGTACGGCTGCACGCTGGGGCGGAACACCTGGCGCAGCGGCGCGGGCACGTCGAGGCTGGTCTGCCCGGCCTGCAACCGGTCGATCAGCGCCACGCCGGCGGGCAATTGCGCCGGCGGCAGGCGCTGGGCCAGCTGCTCGCGCAGCACGTCGGCTACAGGCCGACCGCTGCCGGCCAGGGTGATCACCGCGCTGGCGCCGGCCTGCTCCGCGGCGAGGCTGGCGATCAGCGCGCCTTCACTGTGGCCGACCAGGATCAGCGGGCCGAAGCGTGGGTCCTGCCTGAGTGCGCGGCCCCAGGCCACCACGTCGGCGACATAGCGCTCGACGCTGAGGTCACGTTCGTCGGGGGTGGCCGGCTGGCTGGCGGCCACGCCTCGCTTGTCGAAGCGCACGCTGGCAATGTGTTCGCCGGCCAGCAGCAAGGCCAGGCGCTTGAGGTTGTCGATGCGCCCGGCGGCAGGGTTGTTGCCATCGCGGTCGGTAGGGCCGGAGCCGGCGATGATCAGTACCACCGGGGGCGGCGTGGCCTGCTGCGGCAACAGCAGGCTGCCATGCAGCACGCCCTGGCCGGTGTCCAGATCGATGGGGCGTTGCAGCACGGTGGGGGCGGCCTGGGCGAGGCAGGTGCAGAACAGCAGGAGCAGGGCGGCGAGGCGCGACTTCATGGGTGGGGTACCACGTGGGACGTTGCTGATTCGACCGTGGGTCATCGTGAAGGTTCGCGGGCCCCATCGCAGGGCAACCACAGCCACGCGGTTTTCCGTATACTGCCGCTTTCGTTCACTTCAGGCTGATTCGCGGAGCGTCCATGTCCGGCAATACCTACGGCAAGCTGTTCACTGTCACCACCGCTGGCGAAAGCCATGGCCCGGCGTTGGTCGCCATTGTCGACGGCTGCCCGCCTGGCCTGGAAATCTCCCTTGCCGACCTGCAGCACGACCTCGACCGGCGCAAGCCCGGCACCAGCCGGCACACCACCCAGCGCCAGGAGCCGGACGAGGTGGAGATCCTCTCCGGCGTGTTCGAAGGCCGTACCACCGGCTGCTCGATTGGCCTGCTGATTCGCAACACCGACCAGAAGTCCAAGGACTATTCGGCGATCAAGGACCTGTTCCGCCCGGCCCACGCCGACTACACCTACCACCACAAGTACGGCACCCGCGACTATCGTGGCGGTGGCCGCAGCTCGGCACGCGAAACCGCCATGCGCGTGGCGGCCGGCGCCATCGCCAAGAAGTACCTGGCCACCCAGGGCATCCGCGTGCGCGGGTACATGAGCCAGCTCGGGCCGATCGAAATCCCGTTCAAGACCTGGGAGTCGGTGGAGCAAAACGCCTTCTTCAGCCCCGACCCGGACAAGGTGCCGGAGCTCGAGGCCTACATGGACCAGCTGCGCCGCGACCAGGATTCGGTGGGGGCGAAGATCACCGTGGTTGCCGAAGGCGTGATGCCGGGCCTGGGCGAGCCGATCTTCGACCGCCTCGACGCCGAGCTGGCCCATGCCTTGATGAGCATCAACGCGGTCAAGGGTGTGGAGATCGGCGCCGGTTTCGCCAGTGTCGCCCAGCGCGGCACCGAGCACCGTGACGAGATGACGCCCGAGGGCTTCCTCAGCAACAACGCCGGCGGCATCCTTGGCGGCATTTCCTCGGGCCAGCCGATCGTCGCCCACCTGGCGCTCAAGCCGACCTCGAGCATCACCACCCCGGGCCGTTCCATCGACGTCGATGGCAAACCGGTGGAGGTGATCACCAAGGGCCGTCACGACCCTTGCGTCGGCATCCGCGCCACGCCGATCGCCGAGGCGATGATGGCCATTGCCTTGATGGATCACCTGCTGCGCCATCGTGCGCAGAATGCCGAAGTGAAGGTGGGCACCCCGGTACTGGGCCAGCTCTGACTTAGCCAGGGTCGGTCTCTTCGCCGGTAATCCCGCGAAGAGACCGGTGCAGGCTCACACAAGGCCCACCCGATGTCCCCGATTCCCTACTGGCGCCTCTCCAGCTTCTACCTCTTCTACTTCGCCCTGCTCGGTTCCACCGCGCCGTTCCTGGCCCTGTACTTCGACCACCTGGGCTTCTCCCCGGCGCGCATCGGCGAGCTGGTGGCCATCCCCATGCTCATGCGCTGCGTGGCCCCCAACCTGTGGGGCTGGCTCGGTGACCGCAGCGGCCAGCGCCTGCTGATCGTGCGCCTGGGCGCGCTGTCGACCCTGGCGACCTTCTCGCTGATCTTCTTCGGCAAGAGCTACGCCTGGCTGGCGCTGGTCATGGCGTTGCACGCCTTCTTCTGGCACGCGGTGCTGCCGCAGTTCGAAGTGATCACCCTGGCCCACCTGCACGGCCAGACCTCGCGTTACAGCCAGGTGCGGCTATGGGGCTCGATCGGCTTCATCCTCGCCGTGGTAGGCCTCGGGCGCCTGTTCGAGTGGCTGAGCCTGGACATCTACCCGCTGGCGCTGGTGGCGATCATGGCCGGTATCGTCGTTGCCAGCCTCTGGGTGCCCAATGCGCAACCCGTCGAGCAGGCCGAGCAGCGCGGGGCAGGGGGCTTTCTCAGGCAGGTGCGGGCGCCTGGGGTACTGGCCTTCTATGTATGCGTGGCCCTCATGCAGCTCAGCCACGGACCGTACTACACCTTCCTCACCCTGCACCTGGAGCACCTGGGCTACAGCCGCGGCGCCATCGGCTTGCTATGGGCGCTTGGCGTGGTGGCCGAAGTGCTGGTGTTCATGGTCATGAGCCGGATCTTCGTCCGCTGCTCGGTGCGCAAGGTGCTGCTGGCCAGCTTCCTGCTGGCCGCGCTGCGCTGGTTGTTGCTTGGCAACCTGGCGGATATCCCGGCGGTGCTGGTGTTCGCCCAGGTATTGCACGCGGCCACGTTCGGCTGTTTCCATGCCGCGGCCATCGCCTTTGTCCAGGCCAGCTTCGGCGCTCGCCAGCAGGGCCAGGGCCAGGCGCTGTATGCGGCGCTGTCAGGCACTGGCGGTGCCCTGGGCGCACTGTACTCGGGCTACAGCTGGAAACTGCTGGGCCCACACTTCACCTTTGGTATGGCCAGCGTCGCGGCGCTCGCGGCAGCCGTTATCATTGCCTTCCGACTCAAAGAAAGCAGGAACCACCCCTGATGAGCATCCTCAGCGTATTCGACCTGTCCAGCCCGGACCTGCCGCACAAGGTGCTGACCCACCACGACGACATCGCCGCGACCCTGGCCGAGCAGGGCGTGCGCTTCGGCCGCTGGCAGTCCGGCGCGCGCCTGCGCCCGGGCAGCAGCCAGGATGAAGTGGTCGCGGCGTGCCGTGGGCCGCTCGACCAACTGATGACCGAGCACGGCAGCGTGGTATTTGGCGTGCTCAGCCGCGATGGCGCCGACTTGAGCCAGGCCGACCTGCGTGATGAGCATGTGCATGACAGCGATGAAGTGTTCGCGGTGATCAGCGGGCGTGCACAGGTCAGCCTGCGCCTGGGCGGCGCGGTGTATGCCGTGCTGTGCGAGAAGGATGACGTGCTGCTGGTGCCGGCCGGCACGCATCGCTGGCTGGACCTGGGGGCCAGCCCATTCTGCCTGGCCCTGCGCCTGTTCGGCAGCGAGCAGGGTGTGCAGCCACGCTTCACCGGGGATGCCATGGCGCGGCAATTTGCTGGTTTCGATGAACTCTGAATGAGCTCGCGGGGCAGCTTCTGCTCACACCCTCCAAGGGTGAGCAGAAGCTGCCCCGGGAACAGGTTACGCGCTTAGCGGTAGGTCGGCAGGGCGAAGCGTTGCTGGCTCTGCAGCATGGAAATCACCGGCAGCTCGCTGGCTTGTTCGGCAAGGTCGCGGCGGATGGCGCTGATGGCCCACGACAGTTGCTCGGCACTGTGCAGTTGCGCATAGGACAGCACCCGGCGGGTCACCACGCCGTCGCTGGCGCGCAGGGTCAGCAGCACGCCGCCGTCGGGGCGCGGCTGGGTGGCAACCTGGTAGGCGGCGAAGAGCGAAGCGAATTTTTGCTGGATGAGGTCCATATCAACTCCTGACTGTTGTACTGGCAGACTTGAGTTGATGATTGCAGTGACCGTGCCAGCCTGGTATTAAAATAAAAAGCTTAAAAATCAATAAGTTATATTTGTTTTTGCAGGTGCCTGTATTGCATTCTGCACGCCCGTGCATTTTGCACAGTGCATTTTGCACGGTCATAGCCTGGCTCTCTGCCGCCGATAGAATCTGAACCTTGGACCTGTCATTGCTGCCTGATGGACACTTGGCCCATTGCCAGATGCCAGGAGGTTCCCGATGTCCGATCACCAGCCCGCCACCATGACCACGGAAGAAGCCGCGGCCTTCGCCGAGGAGGTCTTCGAGCGCGCCCGCCGCGGCGACGCGACAATGCTCGGCCGCCTGCTCGATAACGGCCTGCCCGCCAACCTGCGCAACCACAAGGGCGACACCTTGCTGATGCTGGCCAGCTACCACGGTCACCATGACGCCGTGCAGGTGCTGCTGGCCCATGGTGCCGATCCGCTGATCGCCAATGACAACGGCCAGTTGCCCATAGCCGGCGCTGCCTTCAAGGGCGACCTGGCGATGATCCGCCTGCTGCTGGAACACGGCGTGCCGGTGGATGCCGCCGCTGCTGACGGCCGTAGCGCATTGATGCTGGCGGCAATGTTCAACCGCCTGGAGATCATCGACTATCTGTTGGCCCAGGGTGCCGACCCCGCGCACCGCGATGCCGCCGGCGCCACTGCGCTGATGGCGGCCCGCACCATGGGTGCGGTGGATAGCGCGGCACGTCTGGAAGCATTGGCCGGCTAACTGCCCGGGGGCTTTTGCGGCTATCCTTGGCGCCTTTCACGTCAACCGCAGGCCCCCCCATGAAAGACCAGTTGCTCGAATTCATCAGCCTCATCGGCGCCGGTTGCATGCGCGATGAGGACATCGAGCGCATCGCCGCCGAGGCCGCCGAGGCCTACGCCGACCCCGCCGCCTTCCTCGCTGCCAATCCGGACATCAACTACGACGACAGCTTCCCGTTCCCGTTGGGTGAATGGGTGGTGGTCGGCAGCCTGCCCGATACCGTGCTGTTCCAGGCCGACAGCTACCAGGACCTGTTCCAGCAGATCAGCGACTCGTTCGACAAGAGCGTGCCCTTCACCCTCAAGCCCAAGCAGCTGGCGCGCACCGAGGCGCTCACCGCGCTCAACCGCATCCAGGTGCAGATGGGCGCGCTGAACAAGGAAGCCGGTGGCTACGTGCTGCTGAACTTCAGCCAATTGCTCGACGATGAGCTGCAGATGATCATGGTCGGGCAGCACGACCTGGCCCGTGTGCTGGAGCTGGGCGAGGCCGTTGGTATCAAGGTGGAGCCGGCGCTGGAAGCGCTGAAGGTGGCAGTGCACATCTGAGCCGTAGCCGTCGCGCAGCCCGTGGAAGCGGGCTCCGCGACCGGCCTGTCAACCCAGTGCGGTATCGAGGAACATCATCACCGCGAAACCGCCCATCAACCCCAGCGTCGCCGCGGTCTGGTGCCCGTTACGGTGGGTTTCCGGGATCACCTCGTGGGACACCACGAAGATCATCGCCCCCGCCGCCAGGCCCATGCTGATCGGGTAGGCCAGGGCAAAACCGGTGGAGATGCCCAGGCCGATCACCGCGCCCAGCGGTTCCATCAGCCCCGAGCCGATCGCCACCAGCGCCGCCTTGAAGTTTGACAGCCCCGTGGCACGCAGGGCCAGGGCCACGGCCAGGCCTTCGGGGATGTCCTGGATGGCGATGGCGCTGGTCAGCGGCAGGCCGATGGCCATGTCGCCGTTGGCGAAACTCACGCCGATGGCCATGCCCTCGGGCAGGTTGTGCAGAGTGATTGCCAGCACGAACAGCCACACCCGGCTCACCCGCTCGGCCTGCGGGCCGCAGGGGCCGGTGCTTTCATGCTCGTGTGGGGTGAAGCGGTCCAGGCCCAGCATCAGCAGCACGCCAAGGCCCATGCCCAGCACCACGGTGAAGGCCGCCGCCGGGCCGTTGCCGGTGATCTCGCGGGCAGCATCCAGGCCCGGCAGGATCAGCGAGAACGAACTGGCGGCGAGCATCATGCCGGCGGCAAAACCGAGCATGACGTCCTGGGTGCGCGCGCTGACGTCGCGCAGGATCACCGCCAGCACCGCGCCCAGGGCGGTGGCGCCGAAGCCGGACAGGCCGCCGAGCAGTGCCAGGTGCAGGTGGTCGGCATGATCGCCGTTGACCGCGTTCCAGATGCTCGCCAGCAGCAATGCGCCGATGGCCAGCAGGCTCAGCACCAGGCCGGCGCTGAGCCAAGGGGTTTGCAGCGCCTGTTGCCGCCAGGCGCTGAACAGTGAGTCGGGGGCGGCGCTTTGGGTGTGGGCGGGGGGCATGCGGACCTCTGGGCAGTGAATGACAGCAGTTTATTCACTGACCGGCATTCGCCGCCAAGGATTCCCTTCTATCGGGGCCATAGCCAGCTATGCTCTGGGGCACACACACCGTGCGGGAGCGGCACCATGGGGTCCACCTTCAACAGCCTGGTCGGCCTGATCATCCTGGCCCTGGACATCTGGGCCATTCTCAATGTGCTCAAGAGCGGCGCCGAGGTCGGGATCAAGGTGCTCTGGATCCTGCTGATCCTGCTGTTGCCGGTGCTGGGGCTGATCATCTGGGCGATCGCCGGGCCACGGGGCAATGTGCGGATCTGAGGCCCCGCCCCCCAACTGTGTAACTTTGTAAGGGAAGGCTGCTCTCGACAAAATTTTCACACTCGATTTTTGAAAATCCGCGCCGCACAATGCGGCCTTGGTCTCACCTTGCCCACAAGGGCCAGACCACCAGGCTATTGGCGCTTTCGCCTTCCCGCAAACCGCAATCCTAGGACCTCTCCATTCATGGCTAACACGGACGCCTTGAAGCAACAGGGTGTGCGAGGCTCGTTCTCGCCGACCCTGAAATCCCACCTGGCCTACACGTTGCTCAGTGGCCTGGTGATCATGCTGATGCTCAGCCTGGTGCGCCTGGCGCTGCTGGTCTACAACAGCGACATGATCGGCGACACGCCGTACTCGACAGTCGCCGAGGGCTTCTTCAACGGCCTGCGCTTCGACCTGCGCGTGGTGGTGTACATCAGCATCCCGTTGCTGCTGGCGCTGCTCAGCCCCTGGCTGATGGCCCGCCGTGGCCTGTTCCGCTTCTGGCTGACCATCGCTTCGAGCGTGGTGATGTTCCTCGGCCTGATGGAGATGGACTTCTACCGCGAGTTCCACCAGCGCCTGAACGGCTTGGTGTTCCAGTACATCAAGGAAGACCCCAAGACCGTCATGAGCATGCTCTGGTACGGCTTCCCGGTGGTCCGCTACCTGTTGGCCTGGCTGGTTGGTACCTGGCTGCTGAGCCTGCTGTTCAAGGGCATCGACCGCCTGACTCGCGGCAACGGCAGCGCCCAGCTGTCGGGCAGCCGCAAGCTGGCGCCCTGGTACGGTCGCCTGGCGGTGTTCATGGTGGTCCTGCTGGTGGCCGTGGTCGCCGCCCGTGGCACCCTGCGCCAGGGTCCGCCGATGCGCTGGGGTGATGCCTTCACCACCGACTCCAACTTCGTCAACCAGCTGGGCCTGAACGGCACCCTGACCCTGATCGATGCCGCCAAGAGCCGCTTCGGCGAAGACCGCGCCAATATCTGGAAGCCCGTGCTGGACCAGCCGCTGGCCACCCAGACCGTGCGCGAGCAGCTGCTGACCGCCAACGACACCCTGGTCGATGCCGACGAGGCCGCGATCCGCCGTGATTTCGTGCCGCCAGCGGCGAACACGCTGGGGGTCAAGAACGTCGTGGTGATCCTCATGGAAAGCTTCGCCGGTCACTCGGTCGGCGCCCTGGGCAGCCCGAACAACATCACCCCGTACTTCGACAAGCTGGCCAAGGAGGGTCTGCTGTTCGACCGCTTCTTCTCCAATGGCACCCATACCCACCAGGGCATGTTCGCCACCATGGCCTGCTTCCCCAACCTGCCGGGCTTCGAATACCTGATGCAGACCCCGGAAGGCGGCCACAAGCTGTCCGGCCTGCCGGCGCTGCTCAGTGCCCGCGACTATGACGACGTCTACGTCTACAACGGCGACTTCGCCTGGGACAACCAGTCCGGATTCTTCGGCAACCAGGGCATGACCACCTTCATCGGCCGCAACGACTTCGTCGACCCGGTGTTCTCCGACCCGACCTGGGGCGTGTCCGACCAGGACATGTTCGACCGTGGCAACGAAGAGCTGGCCAAGCATGACGGCAAGAAGCCGATCTACGCGCTGCTGCAGACCCTCTCCAACCACACCCCGTATGCCTTGCCCAAGGACCTGCCGGTGGAGAAGGTCACCGGGCAGGGCCGCCTGGACGAGCACCTGACCGCCATGCGCTACTCCGACTGGGCGCTGGGCCAGTTCTTCGAGAAGGCACGCAAGGAGTCGTACTTCAAGGACACCCTGTTCGTCATCGTCGGCGACCACGGCTTCGGCAACCACCAGCAGGTCACCGAGCTGGACCTGGGCCGCTTCAACGTGCCGCTGCTGCTGATCGCCCCAGGCATCCAGGAGAAGTTCGGCGCGGTCAACCACACCGTGGGCACCCAGGTCGACATCGTGCCGACCATCATGGGCCGTCTCGGTGGCCAGGCCCGCCATCAGTGCTGGGGGCGCGACCTGCTCAACCTGCCTGAGGGCGACCAGGGCGTGGGCATGATCAAGCCGTCGGGCAGCGAGCAGATCGTCGGCCTGGTACAGGGCGACCGCATCCTCATCGAGTCCAAGGACATGACCCCGCGCATGTACCGCTACCAGTTGGGCCGCGAGTTCAAGGCTGAGCTGATCGACAGCCCCGACCAGCCGGAAATGCTCAAGAAGCTCGAGGCCTACATCCAGACGGCCACCAAGAGCCTGTTGGACAACACCGCCGGTGTCGTCCACGGCACGCCGAAGTAGTAGCGCCGAGTGGCCCAAGGAAGCCCGCCGTTGACCGGCGGGCTTTTTTCATGCGGTTTCATGCACGCGGCTGAACATTTGCCGCTGTGTCATGGTCAAGCTAGTACGCAGTTCCATTCACTGTTGTGCCAGCGAGGGCTGATCGATGAAAGCATGGGAAGTCAGCTTTGCCGACCAGAAGGGCGAGCCGCAGACGCTGCTGCTCAATGCCGAGCAATGCCCCAGCGAGGAGGACGCCGCACGCGCCATCCGTTCGCGTTTGTTCCCGCTCATGGATGAACTTGACCTCAATGACTTCCAGGATCGCAGCTTTTCTCCCACGGCACGCTGGCTCAAGGAGCAGAGCGGCGTGACCATCACCACCATTCGCCAGCTATCCTGAGCCGCCACGCTCTGGCGCAGTGCCTGCACAGGCACTACGCTGGAGACAGGCGCCGGCCAAATCTGCGGGTCCGCGTCGATTCCACTCGCGTCTTGCATCAGCTCGAATTGCCAGGCATGGCACGCTTGCCAGGCAGGTGCTTTGTGCACTGAAAGTCTATCCATTGCTTTGCAGGAGGACGTTTCATGAGCAGCCAATACGACGACATCAGCAGCAGTGTCCTGCGCCAGATGAAAGCTGGCGGTTTCGATTTCACCCGTATTCATCCCATCGAGTTCTATGCCGTGTTTCCCGACGAGGCCGCCGCACGCCGGGCGGCCGTGCAGTTCCGTGGCGAGTCGCTCAGCGCCCAGGTGAGCGAGCGCGACGACGGCGCCTGGCATCTGGAACTGAGCAAGGTGATGTACGCCACCCATGGCGGCATCGGTGCCTTCGAACAGGCCTTTGAACGGCTCGTGTCGCCCCATGGCGGCGAGGTCGAGGGTTGGGGCGTCAAGCAGGAACGGCCGATTGCCTAGGCAACGCGGCCCCGTGCGTCCTACCGTGGTTTGCGCCCGGCCATATGTTTCAGGTATGCCAGCAATGCATCGAGTTCCTGGTCGCTCAGCACCTGGGTGGAGAACCCAGGCATCTTGGCCTGCGGCCAGTGCCGCAGGCTCTGCGGATCGCGAATGTATTGGCGCAGGAATGCCGGCTGAAAGTATTCGGTAGGGTTGTGCGGCAGGTTCAGGTCAGGGCCCAGGTGCGCATCGCCAGCGCCATTGAGGCGGTGGCAGGCCAGGCAATTCTGCTGGAACAGGGCAAAGCCATGGCGCACCGGATCCGCATCGGGCAGCGCTGGGTCTGGCAACAGGGCGGGGAAGCGCGTCTCGACCGGTGCCAGGCTGCGAATGCTGGCGATCTGGAACGGCCATTGCTCTGGGCGGATGCCGCTCGCCTGGGGCTGGGTCCATACCAGATAGAACGGCCCGGCTCCCGCTTTTCCCTGGCCGAGTGGTGGCCAAGGCTGGGCGTTGTCCTCGATGGCCAGCCAGGCTTGTGCCGGACCTGGCTGCAACAGCGGGCCGGCGGGCATTTCTGCAGCGAAACCGTCGAGGGCCACCGCCTGCAGGTGGTCGCTCGGTTTTACGCCCTCGAGCAATGCTGCCAGCGGTACGGCGCGGTAATGCATGGTGCGCTTGTAGGCAACGTCCTGTTCAATAGTGACGTCCCGTGCCTGGGGATGGGTGAGCAGTTGCTCGCTCTGCCAGTGCCGGCTGCCGTTACCCAGTTCGAGGGTCAGTTGCGCGGCCAGCGCTGGCAGGGGAATCAGCAAGCAGAGCAGGGTAAGGCACAGGCGCATGGGGAATCTCCAACCATCAAGGTCGGCAGGTTACCCACGCACGCTTGGAAAAGGCCACTGCCGCGATCAACCGAACAACCGGGTAAGGTTGGGCAGGATCAGCAGCAGGGTCGTGGCGAAGAGTATGAGCCCGGCTTGGCGTACTTTGGATTGTCTGAACATGGCGGACCGCCTTCTTGTTGTTATTCCTGAATAACCCTTGGCTTCCTTGTCTGGCTTCGGGTCGATCGCAGTGGCGTGATCGAACGTCCTCACTGCTTGCCGCGTGTTTCTGGATATACAACCAACACTAGGGCCCGCGTCATCCCTGTTTCAGAACCCTTTGCTCTAAAAAAAATCATGTCGATTCCTCATGGCTTTAAGGCCACTGGCCACCCCGCTGGCACGCTGACGCTAGACGAGTGCGCGGCAAGGGTTACCAAGGGTTACAGGGCCTACCGTTCGTCTGGACATCCTACTTGCTTGTACGCCCCTTTCGCGTCAGTCTTTACAGCAAATCCCACCCACATGTCGTTCAGGACTACCGCTATGTCGTTACGCATCTGCATCCTTGAAACCGATGTCCTGCGGCCGGAGTTGATCGCGCAGTACCAGGGCTACGGAAGGATGTTCGAGCAGCTGTTTTCACGCCAGCCGATCGCCGCCGAGTTTGATGTGTACAACGTGATGAACGGCGATTATCCGCCGGCCGAGCGGACCTTCGATGCCTATCTGGTGACCGGCAGCAAGGCCGACTCGTTCGGCGACGATCCGTGGATCCAGACGCTCAAGGCCTACCTGCTCAAGCTGTATGAGCGGGGCGAGAAGTTGCTGGGGGTGTGTTTCGGTCACCAATTGTTGGCGTTGACCCTCGGCGGCAAGGCCGAGCGCGCCGACAAGGGCTGGGGCGTGGGCATCCACCGCTACAGCCTGGCGGCCCATGCGCCGTGGATGGACCCGCAGGTATCCGAGCTGACCTTGCTGATCAGCCACCAGGACCAGGTCACCAAGCTACCTGAAGGGGCCACGGTCATCGCCTCGAGCGATTTCTGCCCCAACGCCGCCTACCATATCCGTGACCAGGTGCTGTGCTTCCAGGGCCACCCGGAGTTCGTCCACGACTATTCCCGGGCGCTGCTCGACGCGCGCCAGGCCTCGTTGGGCGACGAAGTCTATGCCAAGGCGGTGGCCAGCCTTGCCACCGAGCACCAGGGGGATCTGGTGGGCGAGTGGATGCTGCGCTTCGTCCAGCAGCCGGTGAAGGCCAGGGATAGCATTGCCTGATCAAGCGAGGCCGCTTTGCGGCCTTTTCGCCGGCAAGCCGGCTCCCACAGGGTTGGAAGCGCTCCCGGCGATCCTAAAGCCACCCCGACCGCTTGAAACTGAAATACAGCCCCGAACAGCCCAGTCCGATCACCCCCAGCACGGCAAAGTAGCCGTAGTGCCAGCCCAGCTCCGGCATGTTCTGGAAATTCATCCCGTAGATCCCGGCAATCGCCGTGGGAAACGCCAGGATCGCCGCCCAGGCGGCGAACTTGCGCTGGGTGATGCTTTGCCGTGACGACTCCAGCAGCATGCCGATCTCGATGGTCTGGCTGGCGATGTCGCGGATGCCGGCCAAATCTTCCATCTGCCGGGTCACGTGGATCTGCACGTCGCGGAAGTACGGGCGCATGTTCTTGTCGATGAACGGGAAGCTCAGGCGCTGCAGCTCTTCGCTGACCTCCACCATCGGCGCCACGTAGCGGCGCAGGCGCAGGATATCGCGGCGCAGGCTGTGCAGGCGCTGGATGTCTTCTTCCTTGAGCGAGTTGCTGAGCACGCTTTGCTCCAGCTCCTCGATCTCGCCGTGGATGGCCTCGCTGACCGGCTGGTAGTTCTCGGTGACGAAATCCAGCAGGGCGTAGAGCACGAAGTCCTCGCCGTGCTCGAGCAGCAACGGGCGCGCCTCGCAGCGCTGGCGCACCAGGGCGTAGGACTTGGAGTGGCCGTTGCGGCAGGTGATGATGTAGCCGTTACCGGCGAAGATGTGGGTTTCGATGAATTCCAGCCGGCCTTCGTGCCGCACCGGCGAATAGGTGACGATGAACAGCGCGTCGCCGAAGGTTTCCAGCTTTGGCCGGCTGTGTTTCTCCAGGGCGTCCTCGATGGCCAGCTCGTGCAGGCCGAACTGGCGCTGCAGGTTGGCCAGTTCCTCGGCGTTGGGCTCTTCCAGGCCGATCCACACGAAGTGCCCGGGCTTGCGCGCCCATTCGGCGCCCTCGTCGAGGCTGATGTTGGTGACCTTCCTGCCGGCGCTGTAGACCGCCGCCGCGACGACTCGACCCATGGTTGTCCGCTTATTCGATTGAACACGCTACACAGCTTGGGCTGTGTAGCGGCACGGGGCAAGTCCGCACGCAGGTCAGGACGCGCTGACTTCGCTTTCCATATGGTCGATGCAATGCTGCATCTGGTTGCGACACTGTTCGATCAGCGCCGGCAGGTCCTGTTGGGTCAGGCCCGCGGTGGCGATGGGGGCCAGCGAGCGGATGACTACCGTGCGCTGGCGCCAGCTGTTCAGGCTCAGGCGCCTGGTGTAGCGGCTGACGCATACCGGCACGATCGGCACGCCGGCCTCGATCGCCATGTGGAAAGCGCCTTTCTTGAACGCCAGCAACTGTTCGCCGGGGTTGCGCGTGCCCTCGGGAAAGATCCAGATCGAAGTATCGTCGCGCAGGGTCCGGGTGGTGGTCTGCATGGCCTTGCGTGCCTGATAGGCGTTCTTGCGGTCGATCAGCACATTGCCGCCCAGCCAGAACAACTGGCCGAACAGCGGGATCCAGCCCAGGCTCTTCTTGCCGATGGCCACGGTACGCCGGGGCACCACCTGGCCGAGGATGAACAGGTCATAGTTGGACTGGTGGTTGGCGATGATCACGCAGCCGGGGGGCTGGTCCCACAGTGGGCCGACCTCGGCCTTGACCTTGATGCGCAGCAACCAGGCGGCCGGCACGCTGTACAGGCGGGCGAACAGGCGGCTGTTTTCGGGGTTGAACGGACGCAGCAGGCCGATCACCAGACCGACGACACCCACGAGCAGAAAGTGCAGCGCCAACAGGAGCATGCGGAGCATATAAAGCATGGTACGACTCACACCGGACAGTCGCGGCGCAGTGTACGGGTGTGCACTGGTGGGGGCAAACGTTGCTGTAGCGTGGGAGGTCAAGTGGGTGCGGGGGGGGGGGGGGGGGGGGGGGGGGGGGGG
>NZ_JBMDJQ010000069.1:0-5978 GCF_057809275.1 Pseudomonas sp. FG36 | reverse complement strand
TCGGTTAGAATACCGGCCTGTCACGCCGGGGGTCGCGGGTTCGAGTCCCGTCCGCTGCGCCATCTTCGCCTCGAGGCCCTTTGAACACCTCGAAGCAACGGAAAAGCGACCTTAGGGTCGCTTTTTTCGTTTCAGCAACTTGCCCGACCATGGGCAAGAATTTCCAACAAAGCTGACAGACTCTTCACCGATCAAAGGTTTCAGCCGCTGATCGATGTGATGCACAATACGCCCCATTCGTTTCTTCCCGGAATTGGCAATGTCTAGATCAACCGTCTATGGCGCGCTCGGGCTGGCCCTCGTGCTGGCGGGCGTGTCCGGCTGTTCCTCGAAAAAGGCCGCCGTCTACGAGCATGAGAACTTCGATGACTCGGGCACCTTTTCCCGCACCTTCGCCACCAGCGAGGCGGGCTCCTGCGAGGCGGCGCGTCGTGCGCTGCTCAGCCAGGGCTACATCATCACCAGCAGCGATGCCAACCAGGTCGCCGGCAACAAGAGCTTCCAGCAGAACGCCGAGAACCACCTGCAGATCAGCTTCAACATCACCTGCGTTTCGGACATGAGCGACAAGCATCGCTCGACCATGTTCGCCAACGCCCTGCAGGACCGCTATGCCCTGAAAAAGTCCAACACTTCCGCCAGCCTCGGCGTGGGCGTGCTGGGCTCGGTGTCGATGCCGATTGGCTCAACCGACGACTCCATGGTCAAGGTAGCCAGCGAGACGGTCACCGCTGCGCAGTTCTACGATCGTTACTTCGCCCTGGTGGAAAGCTACCTGCCGAAACCGAAGAAGCCGGAGAAGTCCGAGCCTGCCGCCGAGCCGAAGGTGGAAAAACCTGCCGCCGACCTGGGCCTGCCGGAGCCTGCGCCCGCAGCCTTCGCGCCCGTACCGCAGCCGGCCACGCCGGTAGCCGAAAGTGTGGCCGAGACACCGGCCCCGGTATCGACACCGGTTGCCGCTGCCCCTGCCGCAGCGCCTGCACCGGTTGCTACCCCAGCGCCTCCCGTGCCGTCCAGCGAGGCCCCGGCCGCGCCGGTGGTGGATGACAGCAAGGGTTCGCAACCCATCGCGCCGCCTGTCGAGCCAGCGCCGATCCAGATCCAGCAGGAAGCCCCGGCGGCAGAGCAGGCGCCGGCGCCACTCTGACTCGTCGATAACTTCCTGGATGCCTGCTACGTTTATCGTTCATAGGGCTGTAATCATTCTGTCATTACGCTGGCTTAGGTTGGCGCAATGACAGAAGAACGACGAATGAGGGGCGTGAAGATGGACGATTACCAGGAAGAACTGCTCGAGTTCCAGGCCTATGAGCTGGACCTGCCGGAGCCGGCCGACGACGCCACCGAGCTCTAACCGACTTGCCGCTGATGGCGGCGAAATTCCCCCGGGGTCAGCCCCGTCCAGCGCTTGAACGCGCGCTGGAACGCCTCTGCCGAGGCGAATCCCAACAGATAGGCGATCTCGCCGAAGGCCAGTTCCGTATCGCGGATATAGGTCTCGGCCAGGTCGCGCCGTGTGTCGTTGAGCAGGTTGCGAAAGCGCGTGCCTTCCTCGGCCAGCTTGCGGCGCAACGTCCAGGTCGGCAGTTGCAGGTGCCGCGCCACTTCCTCCAGGTCCGGTTCGTGCCCGCCATTGAGCAGTGGGCCCAGCAGGTGGGTGATGCGCTCGCCCAGGCTGCGCACACGGGTGCGCTGGGCCAGTTCCGCTTCGCACAGCTGCAGCAAGTGCTGCCAGGTACTGGGGCAGTGCTGCAGGTTCGGCAGGTCCAGGGTGGCCCGGCTCAGGCGCAATTGGTTGGCCGTGCCACCGAAATGCACGGTGCCCGTACACAGGCCTTGGTATTGCGCGGCGTAGGCGGGGGTGTCGAATTCGATCTCAAGACGTTCGGCTTGCACCGGCCTGGCGGTGAGGGCGCCGAGCTGCGCCAGCCAGCCCGCGAGCATCGAGTCGACCACGAAGTGGTTGTAGCTGTTGTAGGGGCTGATGGAATAGAACCTCAACCAAGCGCCCTGGGTGTCTTCGTGGAAGCTCGAGCGGCCCCGGTAGTTGGCCGCATACAACGGTTCGAAGCGCAGCAGGGTGCGGGCGGCTTCGCCGAGGGTGGGTGCCTGCGCGGCAGTCACCCCGGCCAGCCCGGCCTGGGCCAGGCGGCTCAGGCGCCCCATGTGCAGGCCCAGGGCAGGTTCGGCGGACAAGGCGATCGCCGCATGGCCCAGGTGCATGTAGCGCGGAATCGACAGGCGCGCGCCTGGCTCGGCCAGGCGCCTGGCGTCGAGGCCGTAGCGCAGCAGCAGCGGCTGCGGATCGTGGCCGAGCATGCTCAGTGCTTCGGCCAAGGGCTGGACGAAACCTACCGACAGATCACCCAGGCGCACGCGGGGGCGGGGCATGGTGTCACAGCCACAGGTTGAGCAGGCGCGCACCGTGGCTGTCGTTGCCGACCCACAGTGTGCCGCTTTGGCTGGCAAAGCCTTGGCCATCGCTGCCCAGCTCCCAGAACTGGCCACGCATGAACACGCTTATGCTCGGGGTGCTGTCATTGGCGGCCAATGGTAGTTGCTGCCAGGCACGCTGCTCGCTGACCTCGCCGCGTTGCAGTGGCAGGTCGGCGGCCTGTGCCTGGTGGCGGTTGCCGCGCCAGGGCGCCTGCCAGCTCTGTTTGCCGCTGAGGAACACCGGGTTGGCAATCAGCTGCACCGACTGCGCGGCCAGTTGCCGGTGGTTGGCCGGGTACCAGCTGTCGCTGCCGATCAGCACGCCCAGGCGCCCGGCGGGGGTCTCCAGCACTTGCAGGGGGTGTTGCTGGCCGCCCTGGATGTAGCGCCGGCTTTCGCTGTCGGGGTATTGCTGGTGCTGAGGCTGGCCGAGCACCGAACCGTCGCTGGCGAATACCAGGCTGCTGTTGTAAAGCGGGCCGTTGCCGGTGCGCAGTACGCCGTTCTCGACGTAGGGCGCGGGCAGGACGATGGAGCCCGCGACCAGGGTGACGCCGAACTCGCGGGCCAGGTTGCCGAACAGTTGCTGGTAGTCGGCGGCCATCTGTGCGGCCTTCATGCGCAGGTGGGCGTCCGAGCGGCGGTCGTCGCCGCTGGCGGCGAGCATCGCCAGGCCGTAGCGCAGCGGGTTGCTCAACTCCAGCCACTGCCAGGCCTCGCTGCGCTGGGTCACCTGGTACAGCTCGCGCTTTTCGCCACGGGCCCACAGCCAGGTGCCGATATGCTCGGGCAGTACCACCACGGTGCGCGAGTTGACCAGCCCCTGGGCACGGGCCTGCTCCAGGTAGGCCGAGAGCTTGCGGTGCAGGCGCGTCAGGTTCTGGTAGTCGCCCGGATACAACAGCGGCTCGACCCCCAGCAGGTTGCCGTGCTCGCCTGGCACGCCCTGGTTGAGGGCAAGCTCGATGCGCAGGTCGGACAGGTAATGGCCTTCCGGACGCTGCAGGGTCCAGAAGCCGTAGCCACAGAGGGCGGCGAGAGTGACCAGCGCCAGGGCGCCGGCTAGCAATTTGCGCATGGAACGGTCCAGCGTTGTGCGGTAGAGGTGCCTTAGGGTAGACCTGCTGTGCAGCAGGATCAATAAGTTGTCAGTTTCGATCATTGAGCGTGTTCAAACGCCTGTTTAATGTCGGCCTCAGACAACCGACGGGCCCCGCGAGCTGGTGTAGACAGCGGCAGAGGCGCCCGCATTCCGTGATCATGCCAACTGTGGAGTCCATCCATGGCTACCGACCGTTACCCGCACCTGCTGGCCCCCCTCGACCTGGGCTTCACCACCTTGCGCAACCGCACCCTGATGGGTTCGATGCACACAGGCCTCGAAGAACGCCCCGGCGGCTTCGAACGCATGGCCGCGTACTTCGCCGAGCGTGCCCGTGGTGGCGTCGGCCTGATGGTCACCGGTGGTATCGCGCCCAACGATGAAGGCGGCGTGTACTCCGGCGCGGCCAAGCTCAGCACCGAGGAAGAGGCCGCCAAGCACCGGATCGTCACCGAGGCCGTGCATGCCGCTGGTGGCAAGATCTGCTTGCAGATTCTCCACGCCGGGCGCTATGCCTACAGCCCGAAGCAAGTGGCGCCCAGCGCGATCCAGGCACCGATCAACCCGTTCAAGCCCAAGGAGCTGGACGAGGAAGGCATCGAGAAGCAGATCCGCGACTTCGTCACCTGCGCAAGCCTGGCCCAGCGCGCCGGCTATGACGGCGTCGAGATCATGGGTTCGGAAGGCTACTTCATCAACCAGTTCCTCGCCGCCCACACCAACCACCGCACCGACCGCTGGGGTGGCAGCTATGAGAACCGCATGCGCCTGGCCGTGGAAATCGTGCAGCGGGTGCGCGAGGCGGTGGGGCCGAACTTCATCATCATCTTCCGCCTGTCGATGCTCGACCTGGTCGAGGGCGGCAGCACCTGGGACGAGATCGAGCTGCTGGCCAAGGCCATCGAGCAGGCCGGCGCCACGCTGATCAACACTGGCATCGGCTGGCACGAGGCGCGCATCCCGACCATCGCCACCAAGGTGCCGCGCGCGGCGTTCAGCAAGGTCACCGCCAAGCTGCGTGGCGTGGTGAAGATCCCGTTGATCACCACCAACCGCATCAATACCCCGGAAGTGGCCGAGGCGGTGCTGGCCGAGGGCGATGCCGACATGGTCTCCATGGCCCGGCCGTTCCTGGCCGACCCCGATTTCGTCAACAAGGCCGCCGAAGGCCGTGGCGACGAGATCAACACCTGCATCGGCTGCAACCAGGCGTGCCTGGACCACACTTTCGGCGGCAAGCTGACCAGCTGCCTGGTCAACCCGCGTGCCTGCCATGAAACGGAGCTCAACTACCTGCCTGTGCAGGCAGTCAAGCGCATCGCCGTGGTCGGCGCCGGACCGGCGGGCCTGGCGGCCGCCACCGTGGCTGCCGAGCGTGGCCATGCGGTGACGCTGTTCGATGCTGCCGGCGAGATCGGCGGGCAGTTCAATGTGGCCAAACGGGTGCCGGGCAAGGAGGAATTCTACGAGACCCTGCGCTACTTCCGTAACAAGGTGAAGTCCACGGGGGTCGAACTGCGCCTGAATACCCGTGTCGACGTAGCTGCACTGGTGGCCGGCGAATACGACGAAGTCATCCTGGCCACCGGTATCGCACCGCGCACGCCGGCCATTCCCGGCATCGACAATGCCAAGGTGCTGAACTACCTGGACGTACTGCTCGAGCGCAAATCGGTGGGCGAGCGGGTGGCGGTGATCGGTGCTGGTGGTATCGGTTTCGATGTGTCCGAGTACCTGGTGCACAAGGGCGTGGCCACCAGCCAGGACCGTGAGGCGTTCTGGAAAGAGTGGGGCATCGATACGCAGCTGGAGGCCCGTGGTGGTGTGGCCGGGGTGAAGGCAGAGCCTCATGCGCCGGCGCGCCAGGTGTACCTGCTGCAGCGCAAGAAGACCAAGGTTGGTGACGACCTGGGCAAGACCACCGGCTGGATCCACCGCACGGGGCTGAAGAACAAGCGGGTGCAGATGCTCAACAGCGTCGAGTACCTCGGCGTCGACGATGCGGGCCTGCATGTGCGCATCGGCGAGGGCGAGCCGCAGGTGCTGGCGGTGGACAACATCGTTGTCTGCGCGGGGCAGGAGCCGCTGCGTGAGTTGCATGATGGCCTTGTGGCGGCCGGGCAATCGGTGCACTTGATCGGTGGCGCTGATGTGGCGGCTGAGCTTGATGCCAAGCGGGCGATTAACCAAGGGTCGAGATTGGCGGCCGAATTGTAATTGTTTGAACTGGTGATGAGCCAACTTTCACAGGTGAGGTGGTAATACACTTTTCCTTTTGGAGTTGGTTTGTCAGCGAGTAGTTGTAACTAGAAAACGCTGCGTCTTCATATGCTCCATGCTCCATGCTCCATGCTCCATGCTCCATGCTCCATGCTCCATGCATCTTGCTCTTGCTCTTGCTCTTGCTCGGCGTTTTTCAAGGTGGTTGTCGCGTCTGACC
>NZ_JBMDJQ010000068.1:0-9274 GCF_057809275.1 Pseudomonas sp. FG36 | reverse complement strand
GGCAACGGCAACGGCAACGGCAACGGCAACGGCAACGGCAACGGCAACGGCAACGAGCAACACATCCGCATCTGGGCAATCAGATAAACTGCCTTCATGTCTGATTTTTCTCTCCCCCAAGCCCCCCTGAAACGCCTCGACCTATCTTGGTTACGCCACGCGGGAATCGAAGCTGCGGTCCTGCGCCTGGACCTGATCGACCCGCTGATCAGCGGCAACAAATGGTTCAAGCTGCGTCATCACCTGCTCCGGGCCCGCAAGGCCGATGCCCCGGGCCTGATCAGCCTGGGTGGCAACCATTCCAACCATCTCCACGCCCTGGCCGCCGCCGGCAAGCGCTTCGGCTTTGCTACCGCCGGGCTATTGCGTGGCCACCCCCAGGAAACACCGACGGTACAGGACCTGCGAACCCTGGGCATGGAACTGCACTGGCTCGGTTTCGGCGGCTACCGCAACCGCCATGAGCCCGGCTTCTGGGAGCCCTGGCAGGCCCGCTACCCGGATTGGCACTGCATCCCTGAAGGCGGTGGCGGCCATGCTGGCGCGCAGGGCTGCGGTTTGATCGTCGCGCAATGCCGGGCGCAATTGGCAACGCTCGGCTGGACGGACTACGACGCCTGGTGGCTGGCGGCAGGCACCGGCACGACCTTGGCCGGAATGGTGCTGGAGGAGGCGGGCAGGCATGTGGTCCATGGCGCCCTGGCCGTGCCCCTCGACCACGGTGTACCGGAAACCGTCGCGGCGCTGGCGGGTGCGCACGGCTATCAGTTGCACGACGCCAGCCGTGGCGGCTTTGCCCGTATCGATGACGGGCTGCTGGCGTTTATCGCCGACACCGAACGGCAAACCGGCATGCCGCTGGAGGCGCTCTATACCGGCAAGGCCCTGCTGGCCCTGCGTGACCAGGTCGCGGCCGGGCGTTTTGCCCCCGGCACCCGCCTGGTGTTCCTGCACACCGGAGGCCTGCAGGGACGACGCGGTTACTTGTAGGGCAGCATGCGCAACAGCGTGTTGTCGCGTCGCACATAGTGGTGATAGAGCCCGGCCAGCGCGTGCAGGCCGATCAGCCAGTACCCCCAGCTGCCGATGCGTTCATGCCAGCCCTTGATGAACTTGCTCAGGTCCGGGTCGGGGGCGACGATCGCCGGCAGCTCCAGGCCATAGAACGGGATCGGCTTGTCGGCGGCACTGAGAATTGCCCAACCGGCCAGCGGCAGGCCGATCATCATCAGGTACAGCAGCAGGTGTACCAGGTGCGACAGACCCGTCTGCCAGGCCGGTGGCCTGGGCACGATCGGCGGAGTGGGGCGCGACAGGCGCATGGCCAGGCGCAGCCAGACCAGCACGAACACCGTCAGACCGAGCATGAAGTGCAGGTCTTTCATCAGGTCGCGTTCGGCGCTGCCCTTGGGGAACAGGCCGCGCAGTTCGATGCAGGCGTAGACGGCGGCCAGCAGCACCAGCATCAGCCAGTGCAGGGCGATCGACAGCCGCGCGTAATGGGTCGCGGGAGTGGATGAAACCATGGTGGGTCCTCGTCATCAGGTCGGAAAGGACGCTCTTGCTGGCGCCTGGCTGTCATCGTACGGGGGCGGTGTAAAAATTGTGTTGATATGGGCAGGCAAGAATGTCTCGTGCAGGTTGGTCTGCTCCGTCACCCCTGCGGAAGATGTGGCCATCTGTCTGCCACCAGAAACACCCGCTCGGCTTCCTGCCAGGCGCCGTCTTCATCCTCTTCAAGCCTGACCAGCAACTGCGCCGGGGCCACCTCATCCAATGCTTGCAACCAGCGGTCGAACTGCTCGGCTGCCCAGCAACTGCCTGCTTCGACCCGCGCCGGCGCCAGCCACCCATGCCGGGGCAGCGGCTGCCAGCGTCCGGGAGGGCAGTGCGCGAGGTAGTCCGCCCAGTCTCGACGATGCAGCCAGTGCCCGCGCAAATGTGCCGGATGGGCGCCGGCAGGCGCTTCGGCATGTCCGGGCCAGGGGTAGAACAGATAGCCGCCGAGCCATAGCTGGGCCTCGACTTCGGCGATTCCCAGCCCGGCCAGCGCGGTGCGACTATGAGGCTGGCCGGAGATGGTCAATTGATGCCCGGTCAGGTGCGCCAGCTTGGTCCCGAGGCGGTCATGGCAGCCGGGGCCGAGCCAGTTTGCCGGGTCCTGCCCGTCGTCAGCAGGCGGTCCCAGGTAGAGCTTGATGGCCAGCTCCAGATGATGATCGCCCTCGCGGTCGCGCAGCAGAATGTCCAGCTCGCCCAGAGTATGCCCGCCGTCACGGATCGCCAGGTTGGCCGCCAGCAGTTCGATGCCCGGTGCCTGGTGCAGGGCGAACTGCCACAGGCTTTCGTAGTACAGACCGAGCCGCCGGCTGTTCAGGCGTGCCAGCCAGGCGAGCAGCGGCCCAGGGGCCTGGTCGAGGTAGACGAGCCAGCGGCCCAGGGCCTGCGGATCATCGGCCCAGGCGCTGCCCTTGAGCGGGTGACGCTGGGCGCAGGCGGCGTCCTCCAGCAGCGGCGGTGACAGCAGCGCCCAGGCCAGGTCGCGCACCGCAGGGTGACGCAGTTGGCGGGGCAGGGGTTCGAGGTCGGCGAAGGGCGTCATCCTGCGAGCATAGCCGGTTTGCCGCTGGCCGGTCCTTTCGCCCATAATCCCGGCATTGTCACCCCGCCGCAGAGCCTTGCAGGAGCACCATGGAGCAATTTCGCAATATCGGTATCATCGGACGCCTTGGCAGCTCCCAGGTGCTCGACACCATTCGCCGACTGAAAAAATTCCTCCTCGAGCGCCACCTGCACGTGATCCTCGAGGACACCATCGCCGAAGTCCTGCCGGGCCACGGCCTGCAGACCTCGACACGCAAACTGCTGGGCGAGGTCTGCGACCTGGTCATCGTGGTTGGTGGCGACGGCAGCCTGCTTGGCGCCGCCCGCGCCCTGGCCCGCCACAACATCCCGGTGCTGGGGATCAACCGCGGCAACCTGGGTTTCCTCACCGATATCCGCCCTGACGAGCTGGAGGAGAAGGTCGCCGAGGTGCTCGACGGCCATTACCTGGTGGAGAACCGCTTCCTGCTGCAGGCCGAGGTGCGCCGTCACAATGAGGCTATCGGCCAGGGCGATGCGCTCAACGACGTGGTGCTACACCCGGGCAAGTCGACGCGGATGATCGAGTTCGAGATCTACATCGACGGCCAGTTCGTCTGCAGCCAGAAGGCCGATGGCCTGATCGTTGCCACTCCGACCGGCTCCACCGCCTACGCGCTGTCCGCCGGTGGCCCGATCATGCACCCCAAGCTGGACGCCATCGTCATCGTGCCGATGTACCCGCATACCTTGTCCGGCCGGCCGATCGTGGTCGACGGCAACAGCGAGCTGAAGATCGTCGTTTCCAAGGACCTGCAGATCTACCCGCAGGTCTCCTGCGACGGCCAGAACCACTTCACCTGCGCTCCGGGCGATACCATCACGGTGAGCAAGAAGCCGCAGAAACTGCGCCTGATCCATCCGCTGGATCATAACTACTACGAGGTCTGCCGCACCAAGCTCGGCTGGGGCAGCCGCCTGGGCGGCAGGGACGACTGATGCTCGATCCGGCGCGCAGTTTCGACATCATCGGTGACGTGCACGGTTGCGCGCTCACCCTCGAACGCTTGCTCGACGCCCTCGGCTACAAGCGCATCGGCGGGGTGTGGCGGCACCCGCGGCGCCAGGCGTTGTTCCTGGGCGACATCGTCGACCGCGGCCCGCGCATCCGCGAGGCGCTGCACATCGTTCATGACATGGTCGAGGCCGGCCAGGCGTTCTGCATCATGGGCAACCATGAGTACAACGCCCTGGGCTGGGTCACCCCGGCGTTGCCGGGCAGTGGCAAGGCCCATGTGCGCGAGCACACCCCACGCCATGCGCGGCTGATCGACGAGACCCTCACCCAGTTCGCCCAGCACCCCGGCGACTGGCACGATTTCATCCAGTGGTTCTACCAGCTGCCGCTGTTCATCGACGCCGGGCGCTTTCGCCTGGTGCATGCCTGCTGGGACCCACGGCTGATCGAGCCGTTGCGTCTGCAGTACCCCACGGGCTGTATCGACGAGCATTTCGTGCAGGCCTCGGCAGTGTCCGGCAGCTTCGCCTCGACAGTGTGCAACCGCCTGCTGCGCGGCACCGACATGCGCCTGCCGGACGGCTTGACCCTGACCGGCGGCGACGGCCTGACCCGTGCCTTCTTCCGCACCAAGTTCTGGGAGGAGGACCCGCAGACCTACGGCGACATCGTGTTCCAGCCCGACGCGCTCCCCGACGAAGTGGCCCGCACGCCGCTCAGCCACAGTCAGAAGAACGCCCTGCTGCGCTATGCCGAGGACGAGCCGCTGCTGTTCGTCGGCCATTACTGGCGCAGTGGCCGGCCGGCGCCGATCCGCGACAACCTGGCCTGCCTGGACTACAGCGCCGTGCTCTATGGCAAGCTCGCGGCCTACCGCCTGGACGACGAGACCCGCATCGACCCGCACAAGTTCGTCTGGGTCGATGTCGACCGCCCGCAGGCCAGCCAATGAACGTGATCGAAGTGCTGCGCCTGCCGTTGGCGGTCGATCTCAGCGGCTTCGTCGCCCTGCTGCGCCGTCTGCAGGTGCCGCACCGGGTGGTGGAGGAGGGCGAGGAACAGGTGCTGTGGGCGCCGCCGGCCATGGCCCACGACATACTGGAACTCTATCGGCGCTTCCCTGAGGGCAATGCCGACCTTGAAGCCATGCCCGAACCTGTGGACGCGGGCATGCCGACCGCCCCGGCGGCGCCTTCGCTGAAGGAGCAGGCCCTGGCCTGCAAGGTCACCACCGCGGTGCTGATCCTGAGCCTGGTGGTCGCGGGGGTAACCGGCCTGGGTGACAACCTCTCGACCATCGGCTGGTTCACCTTCCTGGCGTTCAAGGTGCAGGGCGACTACCTGTACTTCACCCCATTGCTCCAGGGCCTCGCCGAAGGCCAGTGGTGGCGCCTGGTTTCGCCCATGCTGCTGCACTTCGGCGTATTGCACCTGGCCATGAACGGCCTGTGGTATTGGGAACTGGGCAAGCGCATTGAGCTGCGCCAGGGCCCATGGATGTTGCTGGGGCTGACGCTGTTGTTCAGCCTGGTGTCCAACCTGGCCCAGCATTTCACCAGCGGGCCGAGCCTGTTCGGCGGGCTGTCCGGCGTGCTCTACGGCTTGCTCGGGCATGTCTGGTTGTACCAGTGGCTGGCGCCGAACCCGCAGTTCAACCTGCCCAAGGGCGTGCTGGTGATGATGCTGATCTGGCTGGTGATCTGCCTGAGCGGCGTGGTCGGCCAGCTCGGCTTCGGCCAGATCGCCAACGCCGCCCATGTCGGCGGGTTGCTCATCGGATGCCTGACGGGGCTCTTGGGTGGCGCGCTGGCGAGGCGTAAACTGACGGCCTGACTGAGGAGACAGCATGTCCACATTCGCGCAAATGATCGAAAACATCACCCCCGAGATCTACGAGAGCCTGAAGACGGCCGTTGAAATCGGCAAATGGTCCGACGGCCGCAAGCTGACCGCCGAACAGAAAGAGCTGTCGCTGCAGGCGGTGATCGCCTGGGAGATCAAGAACCTCCCCGAAGAGCAGCGCACCGGCTATATGGGCCCGCAGGAGTGCGCCTCGAAGTCGGCGCCGATCGCCAACATTCTGTTCAAGTCGGACTCGGTACATTGATCGAACTCGCTCGTGGCTCTCTGAGCAAGATGGCGGTGCGCCTGGACGCACCGGTCGTTCAATACAGTTTCCGCCTGGATGACGCCGAAGTGCCGGTCAACCCGCTGATCGGCCAGTCGATCCGCCTGGAGTACCTCGGCGCGATTCACTGCAGCCATTGCGGCAAACGCACCAAGACCAGCTTCAGCCAGGGCTACTGCTACCCGTGCATGACCAAGCTGGCCCAGTGCGACGTGTGCATCATGGCCCCGGAACGCTGCCACTACGACGCCGGCACCTGCCGCGAGCCGTCGTGGGGCGAGCAGTTCTGCATGACCGATCACGTTGTGTACCTGGCCAACTCGTCGGGCATCAAGGTCGGCATCACCCGCGCCACCCAGTTGCCCACCCGTTGGCTCGACCAGGGCGCCAGCCAGGCGCTGCCGATCATGCGCGTGGCCACCCGCCAGCAATCCGGGCTGGTCGAAGACGTGCTGCGCAGCCAGGTGCCCGACCGCACCAACTGGCGCGCGCTGCTCAAGGGCGACGCCGAGGTGCTCGACCTGCCGGCCATCCGCGAGCAGATCTTCGACGCCTGCGCCGACGGCATCCGCGCCTTGCAGGAGCGCTTCGGCCTGCAGGCCATCCAGCCGCTGCCCGACGCCGAAGTGGTGCAGATGCGCTACCCGGTCGAGGCCTACCCGAAAAAGATCGTCAGCTTCAACCTCGACAAGGATCCCGTCGTGGAAGGCACGCTCCTGGGCATCAAGGGCCAGTACCTGATCTTCGACACCGGCGTGATCAACATTCGCAAGTACACGGCCTACCAGCTGGCCGTGCTCCAGTAAAAGGATCGTCACCATGCGTACCGAACAACCGCAAGTGATCTACCTCAAGGACTATCAGGCCCCCGAGTACCTGATCGACGAGACCCACCTGACCTTCGAACTGTTCGAGGACCACAGCCTGGTCCATGCGCAGCTGGTCATGCGCCGCAACCCCGAGCGCGGCGCCGGCCTGCCGCCGCTGGTGCTCGATGGCCAGCATCTGGAGCTGCTGAGCGTGCAGCTGGACGACCAGGCGCTTGCCGCCGGCGACTACCAGCTCGATGACGACAGCCTCACCGTGCATCCCAAGGCCGAACGCTTCACCCTGGATACCAGCGTGAAGATCCACCCGGAGAGCAACACCGCACTGGAAGGGCTGTACAAGTCCGGCAAGATGTTCTGCACCCAGTGCGAGGCCGAGGGCTTCCGCAAGATCACCTATTACCTCGACCGCCCGGACGTGATGAGCACCTTTACCACCACGGTGATCGCCGAGCAGCACCGCTATCCGGTGCTGCTGTCCAACGGCAACCCCACGGGCAGTGGCCCGGCGGATGACGGCCGCCACTGGGCGACCTGGGAAGACCCGTTCAAGAAGCCGGCCTACCTGTTTGCCCTGGTAGCCGGTGACCTGTGGTGCATCGAGAGCGAGTTTACCCGCCAGTCCGGCCGCGACGTGACCCTGCGTATCTATGTCGAGGAAGAAAACCTCGACAAGTGCGACCACGCCATGGTCAGCCTGAAGAAGTCCATGCTCTGGGACGAGGAAGTCTACGGTCGTGAATATGACCTGGACATCTTCATGATCGTCGCGGTCAACGACTTCAACATGGGCGCCATGGAAAACAAGGGCCTGAACATCTTCAACTCGAGCTGCGTGCTGGCCCGCGCCGAGACCGCCACCGACGCCGCCCACCAGCGGGTCGAGGGCGTGGTGGCCCACGAGTACTTCCACAACTGGTCGGGCAACCGCGTAACCTGCCGCGACTGGTTCCAGCTTTCGCTCAAGGAAGGCTTCACGGTGTTCCGCGATGCCGAGTTCAGCGCCGACATGAACTCGCGCACGGTCAAGCGCATCGAGGACGTCGCCTACCTGCGTACCCATCAGTTCGCCGAAGACGCCGGCCCCATGGCCCACCCGATCCGTCCGGACAGCTTCATCGAGATCTCCAACTTCTACACCCTGACGGTGTACGAGAAGGGCGCCGAGGTGGTTGGCATGGTCCACACCCTGCTGGGGGCCGAGGGCTTCCGCAAGGGTAGCGACCTGTACTTCGAGCGCCATGATGGCCAGGCGGTTACCACCGACGATTTCATCAAGGCCATGGAAGACGCCAACGGCGTCGACCTGACCCAGTTCAAGCGCTGGTACACCCAGGCCGGCACCCCGCGCCTGGAGGTCAGCGAGGCCTATGACGCTGCCGCGCAGCGCTACAGCCTGACCTTCCGCCAGAGCTGCCCGCCGACACCGGGGCAGGTTGAGAAACTGCCGTTCGTGATCCCGGTGGCGCTGGGCCTGCTGGATGCCCAAGGTAACGACCTGCCGTTGCGCCTGTCCGGCGAAAGCGCCTCCGCTGGCACCAGCCGCGTGCTGTCGGTGACCGAAGCCGAGCAGACCTTCACCTTCGAAGGTATTGCCAGCCAGCCGCTGCCGTCGCTGCTGCGCGGCTTCAGCGCACCGGTAAAGCTGAGCTTCCCCTACGACCGCGACCAGCTGATGTTCCTCATGCAACACGACAGCGACGGCTTCAACCGCTGGGAAGCGGGGCAGCAGTTGGCCGTGCAGGTGCTCCAGGAGCTGATCGGCCAGCACCAGCGTGGCGAAGCACTGGCCCTCGATCAGCGCCTGATCACCGCACTGGGCACTGTGGTTGGCAATGAGTCGCTGGACCCGGCCATGGTCGCCGAGATGCTCTCGCTGCCGGGCGAGGCCTACCTCACCGAGATCAGCCAGGTGGCCGACGTGGATGCCATCCACGCCGCCCGCGAGTTCGCCCGCCGGCAGATCGCCGAGCAGCTGTTCGATGCGCTGTGGGCGCGCTACCAGGCCAACCGCGAGGTCTCGCGCAAGACCGCCTACGTGGCCTCGGCCGAGCACTTCGCCCGCCGCAGCCTGCAGAACATCGCCCTGTCGTACCTGATGCTCAGCGGCAAGCCGCAGGTGCTCGAGGCGACCCTGGAGCAGTACGAGCACTGCGACAACATGACCGAGCGTCTCACCGCCCTCGCGGTGCTGGTCAACTCGCCGTTCGAGGCCGAGCGCGCCAAGGCCCTTGACGCTTTCGCCGAGCACTTCAAGGACAACCCGCTGGTCATGGACCAGTGGTTCAGCGTGCAGGCGGCCAGCACCCTGCCCGGCGGCCTGGCGCGGGTCAAGGCATTGATGCAGCACCCGGCCTTCACCCTGAAGAACCCGAACAAGGTGCGCGCGCTGATCGGTGGTTTCGCCGGGCAGAACCTGGTCAACTTCCATGCCGCTGACGGTTCGGGGTATCGCTTCCTGGCGGACCTGGTGATCGAGCTCAATGCGCTGAACCCGCAGATCGCCTCGCGTCAACTCGCCCCGCTGACCCGCTGGCGCAAGTATGACGACCAGCGTCAGGCGCTGATGAAGGGCGAGCTGGAGCGGATCCTCGCTTCCGGTGCGCTGTCCAGCGATGTGTACGAGGTGGTGAGCAAGAGCCTGGCGTAAGCCTGTTCGACACCAATCGCGGGGCAAGTCGGGTCGCCGCATCGCCGCTCCCACGCCAGTTGAGGATG
>NZ_JBMDJQ010000067.1:0-10548 GCF_057809275.1 Pseudomonas sp. FG36 | reverse complement strand
GGTACTGCACTATCCTGTGGGAGCCGGCTTGCCGGCGATGCTTTTTCAGGACCCCACCATGACCCAGAAACCCACCCTGCATCCGCGCAACCGCCACCAGGGCCGCTACGACTTCCCCGCCCTGATCAAGGCGCATCCGGACCTGGCCCGCTTCACCATCACCAATCCCTACGGCAAGCCCAGCATCGACTTCGCCAACCCTGAAGCCGTGCGGGTGTTCAACCGCGCCCTGCTCAAGGCCCAGTACGGCATCCAGCACTGGGACATCCCCGCCGACTACCTGTGCCCGCCGATCCCCGGCCGCGCCGACTACATCCATGTGCTGGCCGACCTGCTGGGCGAAGACAACGGCGGTGAAATCCCCCGCGGCGCCCAGGTGCACGCCCTGGATATCGGCGTCGGCGCCAACTGCATCTACCCCCTGCTCGGGCACAGCGACTACCGCTGGCGCTTCACCGGCTCCGACATCGACAGCGTGGCCCTGGCCTCGGCCAAGGCCATCGTCCAGGCCAACAAGCTCGACAAGGCCATCGGCCTGCGCCTGCAAGCCGATCGCAAGCACATCCTCAGCCGCCTGCTGCAGGCCGACGAGCGCTTCGACCTGACCCTGTGCAACCCGCCCTTCCACGCCTCGCGCGAGGAAGCCACCCGCGGCAGCCAGCGCAAATGGAAGAACCTCGGCAAGCAGGACCCCAAGCGCAAGCTGCCGGTGCTGAACTTCGGCGGGCAGAACAATGAACTGTGGTGCGAAGGTGGCGAGATCCGCTTCGTCTCCCAGTTGGTGGCCGAAAGCGCGCAGTACGCCGCCCAGGTGCTGTGGTTCACCAGCCTGGTGTCCAAGGCCAGCAACCTGCCGGGTATCGAGGCAGCCTTGAAAAAGGCCGGGGTGAAGGCCCTGCGCATCATCGAGATGGGCCAGGGGCAGAAGCAGAGCCGCATGGTCGCCTGGAGCTTCCAGGACGATGGCGCACGCCAGCAATGGCACGCCCTGCGTAAATCACGGGCATGAAAAAACCGCGCCCGGGCAAGCCGGGCGCGGTTTCGTCAAATCAACAATTACTTGTTGATCGAGTCGGTCAGCACTTTGGCTGGAACGAACTTGACGACTTTCTTGGCAGCGATTTCGATGGCAGCGCCAGTCGAAGGGTTGCGGCCGGTACGGGCAGGACGCTCGGTGACTTTCAGTTTGCCGATGCCTGGCAGGGTGATTTCGGCGCCGTTTTCCAGTTGGTCGGCGACGATCTGGCCCAGTTGCTCCAGGGCGTTACGCGCGGTGGTTTTCGGCGCGTCGATGGCTTCAGCGATATCGGCAATCAGTTGGTCTTTGGTCAGTGCCATGGTGGTGTTCCTTCCCTATCAAATTCAGTGGTTGTGCAGCGTGCTTGGTCGGTGGTCGGGCCAGCCCGGGACAATCCAGAGGCCGCGTCGATCGCGTATGTAGATACGCAAATCGGCGTTTGGTTCGACACCGCGCAAGCGATCTGCCAGCAATGCGCCACCCAAGGGGCGCAAGACCGCGCAAAGCTACCACAGGAATCGATAAATATCCGCTGCCGACCACGTTTTTGTTCAGGTTTTTCGGGGGTTTTCAGAAAAATCGCAAAAATTTGAACAAAAAACGAACAACCGACATATACGCCAACATCTGGCCACTGCACCACCCTCGCCCTGGGTTAAACTGAACGCCTTTTGCAGCGCGGCTTTTCACCGCTCCTATCACCGAGAATTCCATGCCAATCCGTCATTGCATCGTTCACCTGATCGACAAGAAGCCCGATGGCAGCCCCGCCGTGCTCCATGCTCGCGACAGCGAACTGGCGGCCTCCGACGCCATCGAGAACCTGCTGGCCGACCTCAACGACAGCTACAACGCCAAGCAAGGCAAAGCCTGGGGCTTCTTCCACGGCGAGTCCGGCGCCTATCCGTTCAGCGGCTGGCTCAAGCAGTACCAGGACGAAGAGAAAGACTTCGCCACCTTCAGCCGCGTGGCCGTCGAGCACCTGCAGAAGTTGATGGAAGAGTCCAACCTGTCCACCGGCGGCCACGTGCTGTTCGCCCATTACCAACAAGGCATGACCGAATACCTGGCCATCGCCCTGCTGCACCACAGTGAAGGCGTAGCGGTTAACGCCGAGCTCGACGTGACCCCCTCGCGCCACCTGGACCTGGGGCAATTGCACCTGGCGGCGCGGGTCAACCTGTCCGAGTGGAAGAACAACCAGAACTCCAAGCAGTACATCTCGTTCATCAAGGGCAAGAACGGCAAGAAAGTCTCGGATTACTTCCGCGATTTCATCGGTTGCCAGGAAGGCGTGGACGGCCCGGGCGAGACCCGCGCCCTGCTCAAGGCCTTCAGCGACTTCGTCGAGAAAGAGGACCTGCCGGAAGAGTCCGCCCGCGAGAAGACCCAGACCCTGGTCGACTACGCCACCACCCAGACCAAGCTGGGCGAGCCGGTTACGCTGGAAGAGCTCTCCAGCCTGATCGACGAAGACCGCCCCGAGGCGTTCTTCGACCATATCCGCAACAGCGACTATGGGCTATCGCCGGAGATCCCGGCCGACAAACGCACCCTCAACCAGTTCCGCCGCTTCACCGGGCGTGCCGAGGGGTTGTCGATCAGCTTCGAGGCGCACCTGCTCGGCTCGAAGGTCGAGTATGACGAAGAAGCCGGGACGCTGGTCATCAAAGGCCTGCCGACCCAGCTGATCGATCAGCTGAAACGGCGCAAGGACTGAGAGGGTCGGGGGCGCATTGCGCGCCCCGGCGCACGGCCAAGGCACCGCAACGTGTCATGGGGCCGTGGCGACACCAATATAGGAGGCCACCAACGCCTCCTTCGCCGCCTTGCGCAGCTTCTTCACCAAACGCTCCTGGCGCAGCGCCTCGCCTTTGTCCGGCCACTGCTCCACATACACCAGCGCCTGCGCCGGGCTGGTCTTGAAATACCGCGCGCCCTGCCCTTTCTGGTGCTTGATGAAACGCCGCTGCGGATCGTCGCTGATACCGCAGTACAGCGAGCCGTTGGCGGCACGCACCAGATAGACGTACCAGGGTTTGCAGTCGGGGGAAGGCGCTGTTTCGCTCACGGCTCGGTTCGGTGCAACGGAAGAAGGCCGTCAGCTTAACGCCTCAGCGCGCCTGCTGGAATGCGCGCAAGCCCTTGAACGCCTGCTGGCGCACCTTGTTCTGCAACATCGGCGACCAGCCCAGCAGCACGCCCGGCATGCCCAGGGCCTGCCGCGACCAGCGCCACAGGTCGAAGCTGTCGTCGTGCTGGCAGATCAGCCCGTCACGGATCACGAAGCGCGCCTGGATATCATTGACCACCACCCGCCCGGTCTGACTGAACAGATAGGTCGCCACCCAATGCGCGCCGCCGCCGCGCTCGTCGCTGCGCACATTGTCGAAGGTCAGGGTGAAGTCCTTGGCGCGGCGGGTGAGCATGCGCCACATGTCCCCGGCATCCTGCCCGCGCAAGGTGCCGAAGACTGGATCGCTGAAAACGATGTCGTCGCTGTAGCAGGCCACCATGGCCTCGGCGTCCAGGCGCTGGAAGGCCTGGTAGAAACGGGTGATCAGGGCGCTGTTGGCATCGCTCATTGGCGGTTATCCGTGCTTGGGCTCAAGAAGCGCAAGATAGTCCGGGCCCGACTTTGGCGCCACAGCCATTTGCGCCATGAATGGTGCCGAAGCCCGAACCAGGTGCCAGCAGACCTCAGACCCGCTCGCTGACCACCCCCACATGCAACGCACGCCCGGCACCCAAGCCGAACACAATGGCGCCGATCCCCAGTACCGCGAAGATCCAGCCCACCGCGCCCCAGCCCCCGGTCAGGTCATGCACCAGCCCCACCGCGAACGGCCCCATGGAAGCCAGCGTGTAGCCCACGCCCTGGGCCATGCTCGACAGGTTGGCCGCCACATGGGCGTCCTTGGAGCGCAGCACGATCAAGGTCAACGCCAGGGCAAAGGTGCCGCCCTGGCCCAGCCCCAACAGGATCGCCCAGCCCCACAACCCTTCCAGCGGCGCGTACAGGCAGCCGAACAGCCCGCCCAAGGTCACCAGCATCACCACCACGATGGCCAGGCGCTGATCCTTGCCGCGCGTCGCCAGCCATGGCGCGCTCAGCGAACTGACCAGTTGCACGATCACCGAGCCGGACAGCACCAGCCCCGCCTCGGTCGGGCTCAGCCCACGGCCGATCAGGATCGACGGCAACCAGCCGAACACGATATACGCCAGCGACGACTGCAGGCCCATGTACAGGGTCACCTGCCATGCCAGCGGGTCACGCCACAGGCCCTGCACCCGGTAGGCCACCTTGTGCACGCCATGGCCCTGGCGCGACTGCGGCAGCCACACCAGCATCGCCAGCAGCGCCGGCAGCGCCCAGAAGCCCAACCCCAGCGCCCAGCTGTCATCGAAGTGGCGGGTCAAGGGCACCGTGGCACCGGCGGCCATTGCCGCGCCCAGGCACAGCGCCATGGTGTAGACGCCGGTCAGGGTGCCTGCATGTTGTGGGAAATCGCGTTTGACGATGCCAGGCAACAGCACGCCGATGATGCCAATGCTCGCACCGGCCATCAGGCTGCCGATGAACACGCCGGTGGCGCCCAGGGCACTGCGCACCAGGATGCCCAGCGCCAGGGTCAGCAAGATGCCGAGGATGACCCGTTCGCTGCCGAAGCGTCGTGCCAGGATTGGCGCCAGCGGCGCGAACAGCCCCAGGCACAGCACCGGCAAGGTGGTCAGCAGCCCCGCCTGCGATGCGCTGAGCCCCAGCCCTTCGGACACCTGCCCGAGTACGGGCGACATGCTCGACAACGCCGGACGCAGGTTCAGCGCCACCAGTACCAGGCCCAGCAGCAACAGCCAGGGCCGGCGCAGCACCACAGGCTGTTGCTGGACTTGCTCATCGTCGGCCTCGGCGTCGATCAGCAGTTCTTCGAGGTCCGCCTCGCGGGGCGCGGTGTTGCGGGTCAGTTGTTCGGCCATGGCCTTCTCGTGGTCAGGATTCGATGAGGGTCCGGCTCAGGTGCTTGGCCCGCTCCGGATCGCGTTGTTCGAGGGCGTCGAGGATCTGCCCGTGCAGGTCGAACACGGCCTGGCAACGGGGGACGGTCGTCATGTTGTGCTGCAGGGCCGCGCCGACCACACCGGAAAAGTAGCGGTACAGCTCGCTCAAGGCGGGGTTGTGGGCGGCGTCCACCAGGCGCTGGTGGAAGACCAGGTCGCATTCGACATAGGCATCCACATTGCCGTGGTAGTGCTGCGCGCTGTGTTGCAGGGCGTCGCGCAGTGCCTGCAGGTCGGCTTCGGTGCGGCGCAACGCGGCCAGGCCGATGGCTTGTGTTTCAAGGATATGGCGGGTTTCGCGGGCGTGTTCGACGGCGCAGCGCGACATCACCTGCACCGCCTGCAGCGGGTCCACGGCGGTGCGCAGGTAGCTGCCGTCGCCCTGGCGGACTTCCACCAGGCCGCTGAAGGCCAGGACGCGCATGGCCTCGCGCACGGTGTTGCGGCTGATGCCCAGGTCGCTGGCCAGCTCCGGTTCGGTGGGCAGGCGCTGGCCTACTGACCAGGTGCCCTGGGCGATGCGCTCGCGGAGTTGGTCTACGGCTTGTTCTACCAGGCTGCGTTTGATGAGCGGGGTCACGGGGGGTTTACGTCCAGTCATCGGATGAATTGCTGGACGATAGCGGGTTGGTGGGGGTGGGGGCAAGGTCTCAGGTGGGGATGTTTAAGTGGCTGTTTTGAGTTTTACATCAACATTCTTAGAAGATGTCGACTTTTAGTCACCTTTTCGCCTTTACGGCGACCTCCTTTTCTCTTGGGAAAAGGAGGCAAAACCGTTCGACTCCGTTCATACGGCCCCTGCGCTGCGCTCCGGGGTTCCCTCGCTCCGGGCTTGCTCCGGGAGTACGCGCCGACGGGCCATCCATGCCCGTCGCCTCCCAACGCAAGCCCTGCACTCGGCCTCCTGAAGTCGCAATCGGCGGCGCCTGAGCTACCGTGCGCTTAGAAGCAAGAGCAAGAGCAAGAGCAAGAAATGCGGGTTTCGTGGTTGGCAGTGGCGATGTTATCGCCACTGCGATCCTGAAACCGGCATGGAGCAGATCAGGCCTGACGTGCCTTCTTCATCCGGAACGCCACCCACAGCACGGCGATCCACGCCGGGATCAGCATCACCGAGATACGGATTGGCGGGGTGAGGTACATCACCACCAGGATCAGCACGATGAACGCCAGGCACAGGTAGTTGCTCAGCGGGTGCCACAGGCTCTTGTAGAACGGCGTGATGCCGGCCGCCAGCTTGGCCTTGCGGAACTTCAGGTGAGTGATGCTGATGCTCGCCCAGTTGATCACCAGCGCCGATACCGCCAGGGCCATCAGCAGGCCGAAGGCCTCGCCCGGCATCAGGTAGTTGATCAGCACGCACAGGCCGGTGGCGAAGGCCGACACGCCCAGCGCGGTGAGCGGCACGCCACGGCGGCTGACCTTGAGCAACTGACGCGGTGCGTCACCCTGCGTGGCCAGGCCGAACAGCATGCGGCTGTTGGCGTACACGCAGCTGTTGTAGACCGACAGCGCGGCGGTCAGCACCACGATGTTGAGGATGGTCGCCACCAGGTCGCTGTCCAGTTCGTGGAAGATCATCACGAACGGGCTGCCGCCCTGCACCACCTTCTGCCAGGGGTACAACGACAACAGCACGGCCAGCGCGCCGATATAGAAGATCAGGATGCGATAGACCACCTGGTTGGTCGCCTTCGGGATGCTCTCACGCGGGTTGGCCGCTTCGGCGGCAGTGATGCCCACCAGCTCCAGGCCACCGAAGGAGAACATGATCACCGCCAGGGCCATGATCAGCCCGGTGACGCCATTGGGGAAGAAGCCGCCGTACTGCCACAGGTTGGCGACGCTGGCATCCGGCCCGCCATGGCCGCTGCTCAGCAGCCAGGCGCCGAAGCCGATCATGCTGACGATGGCCACCACCTTGACCAGGGCGAACCAGAACTCCATTTCGCCATACACCTTCACCTGGGTCAGGTTGATGGCGTTGATCACCACGAAGAAGATTGCCGCAGTGGCCCAGGTCGGGAAGTCCGGCCACCAGTACTGCACATAGATCCCCACGGCCGTGAGCTCGGCCATGCCGACCAGCACGTACACCACCCAATAGTTCCAGCCCGAGACGAAACCGGCGAACTCGCTCCAGTACTGGTGCGCGAAGTGGCTGAAGCTGCCGGCGACCGGCTCCTCGACCACCATCTCGCCCAACTGGCGCATGATCAGGAAGGCCATCAGGCCGGCGATGGCGTAGCCCAGCAGCACCGACGGGCCGGCCAGCTGGATGGTCTGGGCGATGCCCAGGAACAGCCCGGTGCCAATGGCCCCGCCCAGCGCGATCAGCTGGATATGGCGATTCTTCAGCCCGCGCTGCAAGCGCTCGGGCGTGCTCTGGTCTTGCATGAAGTGTCCTTTAGGTGAGGCAGTGTTATTGGTTTTGCTTGCAAATGGGCTAGATCCATCCACCCCATTGCAAGAAGAAAATCCCGATGTTCGTGGTGACAGCGGCCATCAGTGTAGTGATCACGATGATCGACGCCGCCAGTTCATGGTTGCCGTTGGCCTCCCGCGCCATCACATAGCTGGCCGCCGCGGTGGGGCTGGCGATGTAGAGGAACAGGATGCCCAGTTCGGCGCCACGGAACCCGCACAGCCAGGCACCCAGGGTGCCCAGCAGCGGCAGCCAGACCATCTTCGCCAGGCTGACATCGACGGCCAGCCTGCCACTGTCGCGCAGGGCCGCCAGCGACAGGGTGCCGCCGATGCAGATCAGCGCCAGCGGCAGGGTCATCTGCGCCAGGTAGTCACCGGAGGTCAGCAGCCAATTGGGCAGCGGCACCTGGCCGTAGGCCATGGGTGTTGCCACCAGCACGCTGAGGATCAACGGGTTGCTGAGGATGCTCTTGCAGATGCTCCACGGGTCGGACTTCAGGTCCGGGCTGTACACCGCCAGTACCACCGCCGACAGCGAGTTGTACATGAGGATCACCAACCCGGCCAGCACCGCGCCGAGGGATATACCGTAGTCGCCATACAGGCTGGCCGCCAGTGCCAGGCCGATCACGCCGTTGTTACCGCGAAACGCGCCTTGCGTGTAGATGCCGCGGTCAGCCCGCGGGCAGCGCCAGATCGCCAGGCCCCAGGCCAGGCCGAAGCACGCCAGCGTCGCGCCGACGAAATAGAGCATCACCCCTGGTTTTACCGCCGACGCCAGGTCGGCGTGGTAGATGCCGAGGAACAGCAGCGCCGGCATGCACACGTTGAACACCAGCTTGGAGGCAACCCGGTTGAAGTTGTCGTCGATCAAGCGGATGCGCTTGAGCAGCACGCCCATGAACAGCATGGCGAACACAGGGGCCGTGATGTTCAGTGTCTGGATGAGTAGGGCGAGCATGCAACGTGGTCCCGGGAAATGCCGTTAGGGAGCGCAATCATACGTGAGAGCCGGGGGCTTGCGCCCGCCACAGCTGCCAGATGCCAGCACAAAGGGGTCTTGACGTAGGAAATTTCCTGCATATGATGCATATTACTGTATATGCATACAGTATAAAAATGGATTATCCAGACATTGCAAGGAGCAAATCATGTCAGGAATGCACGCTGCACCTGTGGCCGCGAAAGCCCAGGCCACGCTGGTGGTCGCTGACCTCGACCAGCTGTTCGATGAGCAGGGCATCGCCCTGCCCGGCCCCGACAGCCATCTGGTGCTGGTCATGCACGGCCACCACACCCTCAAGTATCACCGCCCTGCGCCACCGTCGGCTGGCGGCAAGGCTGCGCAGCGCGGCCCGGAGCTGTTCTTCGAAGGCGCCGAACACACCGCCATCGGCGACAACGCCCTGTTGCGCTACGAGGTGGGCCAACCAGGCATCCCCGCCCATCAGTCGCCGCTGCCACTGCCCAACGGCCTGAACCTGACCTATGGCCAAGTGATCGCCCTGGGCGGCGACTTCTACGGCCTGCCCGAGCGCCCGATCGCCGATGGCGGCAGCGACGCCGAACGGATCGAGCGCTTCATCCAGGCCTTCGACTCCCTGGCACGCCTGCCGGCGGCCAAGGCGGAAGCCGAACAGATCCTCGCGGTCATGCAGGAAGAAATCCGCGCCGCCAACCAGGCCATCAAGGACGGCCGGCAGCCCCATGAAGCCTATGACGCACTGGGCGACAGCCTGTCGGCACGCTGGAACCGCATCACCGGCGGTGGCAGCTTCGCCTCCGACCTGTTCCCCCTGGGCCGCTACCTGAAACTGGCCGCCAGCAACTGGGACCACTTCGGCCCCTGGGCGCTGCTGGCCTACCAGGCCGGCCACGCCGCCGCCCTGCAGCAGGCGCTGAAAGCCCGCGCCAGCGGCGCCGAACGCGACCTGCAACTGGCCTATGCAATGAACGCCTTCGCCGACCACTTCCTCACCGACCTGTTCTCCGCCGGCCACCTGCGGGTACCGCGCAAGGCCCTGGCCGACACCGTCACGCCGAGCGACGTCGGCTCGCTGATCTCGCGCTTCATGCACGACGAGGACAGCAAGTACGGCCTGGCCGTGCGCAATGCCGAGGGCGAGCAATGGCGTGCCTACGGCGACAAGCGCTACTTCGACAGCGTCGATGTGGCCAACCGTCGTCAAGTGGCGCGCGCCGTGCAGCGCTCGGTCGATGAAGTGTTCCAGGCCTTCGCCGAGGGCCGCGTGCCCCAGGCCAAGGACTTTTCGGCCCTGCGCCTGGCGCCCGACCTGCGCGCCGCCGAACAGGACCTGGTGCCCGGCAACTTCGCCGCGCTGTACTTCCAGGACGGTAAGGCGGTGCTGCGGCGCAAGGACGTCAACGACCTCAACGACCGCAACCGCATCGGCGACTGGTGGGGCTGGAGCACCTACCTGCTGCTCAAGGACTACAAGCCGAACAAGCCCACCGGCTTCATCGATGCCCCCGCCACCGCGCCGGTGATCACCGGCTGGGAGCGCCGTGAGCCCGATGGCCTGAACTGGCAACGGGGCAACGCGGTGCGCTATGCCTTCAGCATCACCGACCAGCTCAACGAGTCGTACATTGGCCCATGGAGCGGTTATGCCGAGCTCACCGACCAGTTCCACCCGAGCGTGCAGGTGCCTGCGGACGGCAAGCAACGTGGGCGCAACCTGTTCCGCCAGTTCCGCGGCGGTTCACCGGAGCTGATCGCCAGCCTGGACGCAAAGACAACGCTCTATATCGATCGCAACGCGTGACAAGGAGGTCACCGATGAATATCAAGGTCAAACTGGAACTGGCTTCGGGCCAGTCGATGGAAGGCATGCCGCTGGAATTGCTGCGTGATGGCAAAGTGATTGGCCGGGCGAAAGTGCCGGCAGGGGGACAGGTGGCGTTCGAGGCGCCATCGGGAGCAGGACGGCTGGCGGTGCGGGTTGACCGCTCGGGAGGGAAGGCCGCTTAACGCTGTGGTACGCCATCGCGGGGCAAGTCGGGGCGGCGATGCGGCGACC